>NZ_LWEJ01000261.1:0-14057 GCF_001635525.1 Alcanivorax sp. HI0007 | reverse complement strand
TATGGCCAAAGGCAGTAGTGAGAAAACCCGCGCATTGGCAGATAACGAGATTATCGATTTGCACAATCCGAACTGAGCAAGACCGAAGGAAAACCGAGGCTATCAATGAACGATCTGGATCCGACACAACTTGATGTGGAAACCCTGGCTATCCGCACGGCACAGTTGCGTACGGACGAGATGGCACACTCGGATCCGATTTTCCTGACCTCGAGTTTTGTCTATGAAAGCGCCGCCCAGGCTGCGGCCCGATTCGGAGGCCAGGAGCCGGGTAATATTTATTCCCGCTTTACCAATCCCACTGTACGCGCCTTCGAGCAGCGGCTGGCAGCGCTTGAAGGGGGCGAAGCCTGTGTGGCGTTTGCTTCTGGCATGGCCGCCATCAGTGGGACTTTCTTTTCGCTGTTGTCTCCGGGCGATCACATTGTCAGCTCACGCAGTGTGTTCGGTACCACCAATGTGGTGTTCGACAAATACCTGGCCAAGTTCGGTATCGAAACGTCATTGGTGGATCTGAGTGACTTGCAGGACTGGGAAGCGGCAATACGGCCGGAGACCCGGATTCTCTACCTGGAAACCCCGTCCAACCCGCTATCGGAAATTGGCGATATTCGCGCCCTGGCCAAGTTGGCCCATGACAATGGCGCACTGCTGGTCGTGGATAATTGCTTCTGCACCCCTGCGCTGCAAAAGCCCCTGGCGCTTGGCGCTGATATCGTCATCCACAGTGCCACCAAATATCTTGATGGCCAGGGGCGTTGCCTCGGTGGTGCCGTGGTAGGCCCGAAAGCCGAAATGGAAGAAGTGCTGGGTTTTGTTCGTTCCGCCGGTGCCTGCATGAGCCCCTTCAACGCCTGGGTATTTCTCAAGGGCCTGGAAACACTATCCCTGCGGATGGAAGCCCAGAGCGCCCGTACCCAGGAGCTGGCCGAGTGGTTGGAAAAACAGCCTGGCATTGTGCGGGTGCATTATGCGGGCCTGAAACATCACCCTCAGCATGCTCTTGCCGGAAAACAGCAGTCCGGTTTTGGCGCTGTCATGTCCATTGAAGTGGAAGATGCTGCGGGAAACCGGGACCGGCAAGCAGCCTGGCGCTTTATTGATGCCACCCGGCTGATTTCCATCACCGCCAACCTGGGTGATGTTAAAACGACGATTACCCACCCGGCATCCACAACCCACGGGCGGGTTAAAGAGGAAGAAAAACAGCGGGCAGGGGTCACTGAAAACCTGATTCGTCTGGCCATTGGTCTGGAATCGGTGAACGACCTGAAGGCAGACTTGAACCGGGGTTTACAGGCGATCGCCAGCGCATAACAACAAGCGCCGGCGTAGGCTGGCCAATCGGGTTAAAAAGACGCCTGTACTTCATCTGTCGCGCCCGCAATAAATAGAATCAAGGGGAACCATGCAGGCACTGGATAAAGTTCTGGCCCAGGTGGGCCGTGTTGTACTGGGCAAAGAAGAACAACTCAAGCTCGCACTTACCTGCATGCTGGCCAATGGTCACCTGCTTATCGAAGACCTGCCCGGCATGGGTAAAACCACGCTCGCGCATGCCCTGGCCAGGGTCTTCAAGCTTGAGTACCGACGGGTGCAGTTCACCAGCGACATGCTGCCTGCGGACATTCTAGGCGTCTCTGTGTTTGACCCTGCCACACAGCAATTCTCCCTGCGCGAAGGGCCGGTTTTCACCCAGTTGCTGCTTGCCGATGAGATCAATCGCGCCACACCGAAAACCCAGAGTGCATTGCTGGAAGCCATGGAAGAGCGGCAGGTGACTCTGGATGGGGTGACCCGGGATCTGCCACAACCATTCTTCGTTGTCGCCACCCAGAATCCGGTGGACCAGGCCGGCACCTTCGTGCTCCCGGAATCCCAACTTGACCGTTTTTTGATGCGAATTTCCCTGGGCTATCCCGCGCCGGAAGTGGAGCTGCAATTGCTGGCCGGTGGCGACTTGCGCGAACAGGTGCGGGAGTTGCAGGCCGTCATAAACAGTGAAGGCCTCATCAAGCTGTCACGGGTCGTGGGGAAGGTGCGCGCCAGCCACGAACTGCTGGACTATGTACAACGGCTACTGGATGCCACCCGATCTGATGACCGTTTTGTCTCCGGGTTGTCTCCCCGGGCAGGTCTGGGGCTGCTCAAGGCGGCCCGTGCCTGGGCCCTGATCAGTGGGCGTGATTATGTCTTGCCCGAGGATGTACAGGCAGTGTGGCCCTCTGTGGCGGAGCATCGTCTCAGTGCCCGGCAGGGTGGCAGTGTGGCCGCCACCACCCAGTCTTTGCTGCAGTCCGTTCCCGTTATACGCCGCTAGCCATGCTGATGCCGGCGCCGATACGGAACCTTTATGAACGCTGGCTGGCGCGGCGCTTACCGCCGGCCAGACAGGTGGTGCTGGATCAACGGCGCATCTTTATTTTTCCCACCGGCTACGGTTTCTTCTATCTGTTGGTGTCCGCCCTGTTGTTCATCGGCGGCATCAATTATGAAAACAATCTGATCCTGGCCCTGGCGTTCCTGCTTGCCAGCCTATTCATGGTGGCAATTCTGCATACCTTCCGGAACCTGTCCGCCCTGGGCATGCGTAACGGTGATAGTGAATCCGGCTTTGCGGGGGAAGAAGGGGCACTGGAAATTGTCCTGTTTGCCCAACGTCGCGATCACCATTGTGTCTGGCTACGCTGGCCGGACCAGGATGGTCAACAGATCAGCATCCGCAGGGGCGAGGAAGAAAGCCTGTGGCTGAACCTGCCGTTGCCCGAACGGGGCAGGGTGACGGCGCCCCGGTTAAGGGTAGAAAGCCGCTTCCCGCTGGGACTGCTGCGAAGTTGGTCCTATGTGTCCATGGACCATTACTGCCTGGCCTGGCCGCGCCCGCAGGAAAGCCCGGATTGCCCGGCCGATGGCGGCAAGGAAAATCAGCAGTCATTCAGTAGTGGTCAAACGGGCAATGACGAATTCCAGGGGTTGCGAAACTACACAGCGGGGGACTCCCTGCGACGGGTCGACTGGAAAGGGTACGCGCGGGGCCGTGGGCTGAATACCAAGCAGTTCGAGGAACCAGTCGGTGGTCGTCTGTGGCTGCGCTGGGACCGTCTGCAGGGCCTGGGGGAGGAGCAACGCTTATCCATATTGTGCTACTGGATTTTGCAACTGGATCCGCAGCGCCAACCCTATGGTCTGGAGTTGCCCGGGCTGACACTGGCTCCGGATACCGGTGACGTGCATCGCTGGCGGCTGCTGGATGCATTGGCCAGTTATCCGGATTTCTGAGGTTCTCCATGGCGCGCATCTATCAGGTTCCATCCCATACCCGACTCTGGCTGGCTCTGGCTGTCGTGCTGTGCTCCATCCCGCAACTGGTCAAAGGCGTTCTCTGGCAGACCGGTTTGCTGGCGTTGGTGATCCTGATCCGCTGGCTGGTGGATCATCAACGTCTGACACTGCCGGGCCGGATAGTGCGTTCCCTGTTGTTGATCGGTGCTGTCGGTCTGACGTTTTTCAGCTTCGGTCGACTGTACGGGCCCGAAGCCGGGGTCGCTCTGCTGGTGAGCCTGTTCGCGCTGAAGTATCTGGAAGTGGTGCAGCAGCGTGACGCCTATGTGGTGATTGTGCTCGGTTATTTTGTCTGTGCAACCGCGCTATTGTTTTCCCAGACCCTGGGCATGTTTCTCTATGTGCTGCTGTGCATGATGGTCCTTACCACCTGCCTGGTCGGGATCAACCACAGTGATACCCGTGCCAGTGGCTGGGTACATGGCAAGCGTGCGGCGATGATGACCTTGCAAGCGATTCCCATGATGGTGGTGCTGTTCCTGTTGGTACCCCGGGTCGCGCCGTTATGGAATATGCAGGTGGGGGGAGACAAGGCCCGCACGGGGATGAGCGACAGCATGTCGCCGGGACAGATCAGCGAGTTGTCGGAGTCGGCGGAGCTGGCGTTTCGGGTGGACTTTGAGGGAGAGATGCCGTCGCGGGGCCAGCGTTACTGGCGGGGCCTGACGCTGAGCCACTATGACGGTCGAACCTGGCAGCAGGCGATCCCCCAGGGGATCCCGGAATCGCAGTACCTGTACCGGCCAGGCAATAACAAACCGGACTGGTACCAGCGGATAGCAGAGCAGCGGGAGTCAGGGCAGCCCGGTTACCGCTATCAGGTGATCGCGGAACCCACCCAGCGACGCTGGTTGTTCAGCCTGGATGTGCCTTTCCCGCTCTATGGCGATGTGGCCCTGGCCAAGGATATGCGTCTGGTGGCCAACCGGCCGGTTTCCGAGCGATTTGCCTATCGCGTGGAAAGCGTGCCTGCCGTGGCCGGAGAGATTGACCTGACCCGGCTGGAGCGACAATTGATGTTGTCGATACCGGAGGACGCCGGGGTCAAGGCACGTGGCCTGGCGCAACAGTGGCGTCTGGAAAGCCCTTCGGCTGAGGGGATTGCCCAACGTGGCCTGCAATACTTCCGGGAGCAGCCTTTTCACTACACACTGCGGCCCCCACGGCTTGCCATGGATCCGGTGGATGATTTTTTATTCCGAACCCGGCGGGGGTTCTGTGAGCACTATGCGTCCAGCTTTACCTTTCTGATGCGCGCTGCAGGGGTGCCGGCCAGAGTGGTGGTTGGCTACCAGGGGGGTGAGCGTAACGAGCTGGGCTCACATTTACTGGTGCGCCAGTATGACGCCCATGCCTGGAGTGAAATCTGGCTTGAAAACAAAGGGTGGACCCGTGTGGATCCCACCGCCGCGGTTGCCCCCGAGCGCATTGAGTTTGGTCTGAGAGAGGCCCTGGAAAACAGCGAGGAGGGCAGCGATCTGCTGGATGCTCTGGGGCTGCGTCGTTTCTCGGATGGCGGCGTATTGGCGCTGGTCAGCCAGTGGATGGACTATGTGGATTTCCGTTGGCAGACCTGGGTGTTGGGCTACGACAGTGCCTTCCAGTCCGAATTTCTGGGAGACCTTCTCGGCGCGGTTTCGCCAACGCGCATTGCCATTGCCCTGATTGTCTCTGTCGGCGTGCTGATGGGGCTCTATGCGCTGTTTCTGCTTTGGCGAACCGGCAAGGCAAAACAGATGCTGATGGAGCGGGAATACTGGCGGTTACATCAACGGGCCAGTGAGCGGGGGCGCCCCCTGGTAGTCGGCCTGAGCCCCATGCAGCTATGCGATGCGATCAGCGAGCAATGGCCCCAGGCGGCTGGCGCTGCCCAAAGTTGGGCAAAATACTACCAGAAGCTCCACTACGATCCCGCTTCGCCACCGAATAAACAGCAACGGCGTCATTTACGCAGGCTCCGAAATCGCTTATACAAATTATTGGACTAGTGTGTTATCTGTATGTGATAGCTCTCTGATCCAACGCTGCGATAACTGGTTGTTATGGAGAACGACAAATGCGCGCCGCAAATTATAAGAAAGGGCTCGAACTCACCGATCACAGCCCCTGGGCCCAAACTTTCTGGGACGATCTGGTACCGTTGAAAAATCAGGTGGTGGAGCATCCGGTCTTTGTGGAAATGGGGGCCGGGACACTCAGCTTGCCCCGTTTCCGCAGTGCCTTGCTGAATTTCTATCCGCTGGTGGAAAACTTTCCCAAGTACATGGGGCTGAATCTGGCCAAGACCCAGCCAGGCCGGTATCCCGGCCACGAAGAAAGCAAGAACTGGTTGATCAGCAATATCAAGGTCGAACAACGCCATGCGTACTGGTATCAGGACTGGGCCATGGGCTTTGGTATTACTCTGGAAGAGCTGGAGTTTGTCACGCCGCCGCCAGCCATGGATGCGGTAAACCATTATCTCTGGCACATGGGCAGACAGGCCAGCCTGGAAGAAGGCATTGCCGCCACCAATCTGGCCATAGAGTGGGCCACGGGGGAGTGGAGCCAGAGCGTGGTCAAAGGCATGCAGGCCTATCAGGAAAACGGGGTGGCCACCATTAACCGCCATTCCATGGCCTGGCTGCGAGCCCACGCCTCCTACGATGATGCTCATCCCCACGAGGCCATGGAGCTCATCAAGCTCACCTGTGTCGATCAACAGAGCCGGGAAAGAGCTTTTGCGGCAGCGGTGAAAGGGCTGGAGTACTATGTCCTGGCACTGGACCACTGTTACGCTCAGTCGGACTGAATAGACTCGATCACGTCTACACATCCGGGAAAGCCATCTTTGGTGTTTGGTGGTTCTTCCCGGTCCGGTTTGTTTTCGCTGTTAACTCTTCACAATTAACGTTACATGTACACCTTCAGCTTGTCGCGGATGACGCGCTGTATGGCTTTGATTTCCATGGGCGAGCGATCAGACAGTCTGGAGGGTTGAATACGATGCAGGTGGAGGCAGGGAAAATCCTTGCGAAAGGCCCGTAAATCCCCTTTGGTGATGACCGGGAGGAAGGGGATGGCAGTGGATTCCTTCTTCATCAGCGCCCACAGGCCCACTTTCAGAGGCACCGGTTTGATAACCCGCTTGCCATACTTCAGTAGCCGTAACGTCAGAAAAAGCCCTTCCTTGCCGAACAAATCTCCAGGCACGATATACATGCCGGTGGCGTGAACACTATGATCCCCAATACTGTTGAACGTATCGTGATATGCATAGGGATTGGGCAGAATCACCAGTGAGCGATCGTCATCCGGTGGTATGGAAATATCGTAATTGGTATAGAGCTGTTCCACCGGCGCACTGTATACGCACAGCGTATCCTGAAACTGTTTGATGAAATTGACCGCCCGCTGGTGGTTGTCAAAGTCATTCAACTTCCAGATCAGGTGCTCAGGAATCCCCAAGTCATTCAGCATATATCACTACAGAAAGTCATTATTAATTATTAGTCGATGATGAGCAGAATATAGCATAGGTCCGTTTCCCCACCAGCGGTATTGATTCACCAAGTTGACCAGAAGTGACCGCCGTCACGGCGCCTCAGCAATGGACGTAACAAATGCAGAACGAATTTCCCGTCGATGATGTGGTGGCGCCACTTCTTGAGGCCCTGCAGCAATCTGGCTGTGCCATTCTGGAAGCGTCCCCTGGGGCCGGGAAATCGACCCGTGTGCCGTTGTCTCTGCTCGAGCGTTTCGGCTCCCGCCCGGGGCGCATTCTGATGCTGGAGCCCCGTCGGGTTGCCGCCCGCTCCGTGGCGACCTTTATGGCTTCCCAGCTCGGTGAGCCGGTGGGGCAGACTGTTGGTTACCGAACCCGGACCGATACCCGAGTCAGCGCGGCCACCCGGCTGGAGGTGGTCACGGAAGGGGTGCTGACCCGCATGGCGTTGAGTGACCCGGAGCTCCAGGGTATTGCGCTGGTCATCTTTGACGAATTTCATGAACGATCCCTGAATGCGGACCTGGGGCTGGCTCTGGTCAGGGAAATCCGAGAGGCCTTCCGCCCGGACCTGGGGTTGCTGGTCATGTCCGCGACGCTGGACTGTGGGCCCCTGGAGGCCATGCTGGAGGCGCCGGTCATTCGCAGTGAAGGGCGCAGTTACCCGGTGGAGGTTATCTATCGCCCGTCGGCATCACGTCAGGATTGGCGCGACCACTGCGTGCAGCAAATTCTGTCCGTGACGGCTGACGCCCAGGTGATACTGGTGTTTCTTCCCGGCCGCGGGGACATTCGCCGGGTAGCCCGGGGTTTGTCCGAATCCGGATACGGTTTGCCAGTGAGAGAATTGCATGGGGGGTTGCCGCTGGCGCAGCAACAACAGGTGCTGGAAGCAGCCGCAAACGGTGAGCCTCTGGTGGTGTTGGCCACCAATGTAGCGGAAACCAGCCTCACCATCGAGGGGGTTACCCATGTGATTGATAGTGGCCTGGCCAGGGAGCCCGTCTATGACCCGGCCCGCCACCGTAGCCGTCTGGTGACTCGCAGGATCAGCGAAGCCAGTGCTCGTCAGCGTAGCGGTCGGGCGGGGCGGTTAGGCCCCGGCTGCTGTGTGCGGCTATGGTCAGCCTCAGAGGTCATGGCCAGCCACCAGAAGCCGGAGATTGCCCGGGTGGCGCTGGATCCTCTGGTGCTGGATCTGGCCCGCTGGGGATGCCGGGAACCTCAGCAGATGCAATGGCTGGACCTGCCCCCTGTGGCGGCCTGGAACAGTGCGGTGGCGAGGCTGCGCGACGGTGGGGCGCTGGATGCTCAAGGTGGGCTTACCACGTTTGGCGCTGCGATTGCCGGCCTGGGTGTTGAACCCGCTCTGGGGATGCTGATTCTGGCCGGCCGGGAGCAGGGGCTGCCCGTTTGTGCCGCCCGGGTCGCCGCGTTGCTTTCAGAGCGAGACATCCTGAGTCAGGGTGTGGATTTGCGCAGCCGGCTGCAGGCCCTGGAAACCAGTCCGGATCGTCACCGTTCGCTGCTGCTCGAAGCACAACGTCTGCTAGCCGGCGACCCACAGGATCGACAGGACTGGCGCCAGAGTCTGGGGGCGTTGCTGGCCCGGGTTTATCCGCGACAGCTGGCTCGACTGCGCCAGGGAGAGGGTAACCGCTACCAGATGATGGACGGCCCGGGTGTGCAACTGCCCCCCGGCGACAGTTTGTCCGGGACATCATGGTTACTGATTCTGGACACGGACGGCCAACCCCGGGATGCCCGTATCCGGCTCGCCATGCCGCTGGATGAGACGGACCTGGACTCGGTTCTGGGGGACCATGCCCAGTGGCACGAACAGATCGGGTGGGATCGTCAGCGTCAGCGGGTAACGGGCTGGCGCCAACGGCGTCTTGGCGCCATTGTCCTGCACAGTCAGCCCATCGCGTCGCTTACCGCTGAGCAACAGGTACAGGGACTGCTGGAGGGGCTGCGGACGGATGGCCTGGGGTTGTTGCCCTGGTCCGAGGACTGTCGGCAGTGGCAGGCCAGGGTGGCAACGCTGGCGGCGGTGGAGGGAGAGCATTGGCCGGATGTGAGTGATGAGGCTCTGCAGGAAAACCTGGAAAGCTGGTTGGCGCCTTTTCTCGCCGGGATGCGTACCCTTCAGGATCTGAAACGGGTGCCGCTACGTGATGCCCTGAACCTGCTATTGACTGCGGATCAGCGCAAGCAGCTGCAAAGGGATATGCCGGAGGCGATCACCATCCCCACCGGACGACGGGTGTTGCTGGATTACACGGGGGAAACCGTGGTTCTGGCGGTCAAGTTGCAGGAATTGTTTGGCCTTACCCGCTTGCCAGCCATTGCCGGAGGAAAGCGGACCATCAGCGCCCATCTTCTCACCCCGGCGGGACGGCCTGCCGCCATTACCGATAACCTGGAACGATTCTGGCGGGAGAACTACCCGGCTGTGCGCAAGGATCTGCGTGGCCGTTATCCCAAGCACCCCTGGCCGGAAGATCCTCTGGCGGCAGATGCAACCGCGCTCACCAAACGGCGCCTGAGTGGCAGTGGCGGTCAGTAGTCGGTTGAAATGACGGCAAGGAAGGTGGGTGGCCCTGGATAGGGCAAAGTGCGGATGGAGGTTGCTGCTGGAACAGGATTGCGTCAAGCGTTGATGCGATGGCCGCCAATTCGTGCTGAATCCATTGACTTCCTGTTAAAACGCGAAACGCCCGGCACAGGCCGGGCGTTTCGGGTTCGCGAAGCGATTATCCGGTCTTAGACAGACTGGGCAACCGGGATCTTCACGGTATCGGCCACGTCCTGGTACTCCGGCATCTGGTCGAAGTTCAGGTAGCGGTAGATGTCAGAAGACATGGAGTCGATGGTGTTTGCATACTCCATGTACTCTTCCGGGGTCGGCAGCTTGCCGAGGATGGACGCCACAGACGCCAGCTCAGCCGATGCCAGATACACATCCGCACCCTGACCCAGACGGTTCGGGAAGTTACGGGTGGAAGTGGATACCGCCGTGGACTTGGGCGCGATGCGAGCCTGGTTACCCATGCACAGGGAGCAGCCCGGCATTTCGGTACGCGCACCGGCGCTGCCGAAGATGTTGTAGTAGCCTTCTTCGGTGAGCTGGTGCTGATCCATCTTGGTCGGCGGTGCGATCCACAGACGGGTGGGCATGGTGCCGCTTTCCACTTTCTGCAGCAGTTTACCCGCCGCGCGGAAGTGACCGATGTTGGTCATGCAGGAACCGATGAATACCTCGTCGATCTTGGCGCCAGCCACCTCGGACAGGGTCTTGGCATCGTCCGGATCGTTCGGGCAGCACAGTACCGGCTCCTTGATCTGATCCATGTCGATTTCGATGACGGTGTGGTACTCGGCATCGGCGTCGGCACGCATCAGGCTCGGGTTGGCCAGCCACTCTTCCATGCCCTGGATGCGACGCTCGATGGTACGGGCATCGCCGTAACCGTTGGCAATCATCCACTTGAGCATGGTGATGTTGGACTTCAGGTACTCGGTCACGCTGTCTTCAGACAGAGTGATGGTACAACCGGCGGCAGAACGCTCGGCGGAAGCATCAGACAGTTCGAATGCCTGCTCCACAGTCAGATCGTCCAGACCTTCGATTTCCAGGACCCGACCGGAGAACACGTTGACCTTGCCGGCTTTGGCAACGGTCAGGTGACCGTCTTTGATCGCCTGCAGCGGGATGGCGTGTACCAGGTCACGCAGGGTGATGCCCGGCTGGCGCTTGCCCTTGAAGCGAACCAGTACGGATTCCGGCATATCCAGCGGCATGACACCGGTGGCGGCAGCGAAGGCTACCAGGCCAGAACCTGCGGGGAAGGAAATGCCCATGGGGAAACGGGTGTGGGAGTCACCACCGGTGCCCACGGTGTCAGGCAGCAGCATACGGTTCAGCCAGGAGTGGATGATGCCGTCGCCCGGACGCAGGGACACACCGCCACGGTTCATGATGAAGTCGGGCAGGGTATGCTGGGTTTCCACGTCAACCGGCTTGGGGTAAGCGGCGGTGTGACAGAAGGACTGCATCACCAGATCCGCCTGGAAGCCCAGACAGGCCAGATCTTTCAGCTCGTCACGGGTCATCGGGCCGGTGGTGTCCTGGGAACCCACGGTGGTCATCTTCGGCTCGCAGTACATGCCGGGGCGAACGCCTTCCAGGCCGCAGGCCTTGCCGACCATCTTCTGGGCCAGGGTGTAGCCCTTGTTGGAGTCACCGGGCTGCTCCGGCTTGCGGAACAGGTCAGACGGGGCCAGACCCAGCGCTTCGCGGGCCTTGGTGGTCAGGCCGCGGCCAATGATCAGGTTGATACGGCCGCCGGCGCGCACTTCGTCCAGCAATACCTGGGAGCGCAGTTCGAATTCGGCAATCACTTCGCCGTTCTTCTCGACCTTGCCTTCGAACGGATAGATGTCGATCTGGTCGCCGGTTTCCATCTTGGAAACGTCACATTCAAAGGGCAGGGCGCCGGAATCTTCCATGGTGTTGAAGAAGATGGGGGCGATCTTGCCACCGATGCAGACCCCGCCGGCGCGCTTGTTAGGCACGTACGGAATGTCTTCACCGAAGTGCCAGAGCACGGAGTTGGTGGCGGACTTCCGGGAGGAACCGGTACCGACAACATCACCCACGTAGGCAACAGGGAGACCTTTGGCTTTCAGTTCTTCCATTTGCTTGAGCGGGCCGATTTCGCCGTCTTTCTCCGGGAAGATGCCTTCGCGGGCATTCTTCAGCATGGCGTTGCCGTGCAGCGGGATGTCCGGGCGGCTCCAGGCGTCCTGGGCGGGGGACAGGTCATCGGTGTTGGTTTCGCCGGTTACCTTGAACACGGTCAGAGACATTTTCTCTGCCAGATCCGGGCGCTTGGTGAACCACTCGCCTTCGGCCCAGGACTCGATTACTTCCTTGGCCTTGGCGTTGCCGGCTTTCATCTTGTCTTCCACATCGTGGAAAGCATCGAAAACCAGCAGGGTGTGCTTGAGTTCGTTGGCGGCGATTTCTGCCAGTTCGGCATCGTCCAGGGCTTCCACCAGGGTGGCGACGTTGTAGCCGCCCTGCATGGTGCCCAGCAGCTGCACGGCACGCTTGCGGTCGATCAGGGGAGAGCTGGCTTCGCCTTTCACAATCGCGGTCAGGAAGGCAGCCTTCACGTAGGCGGCCTGGTCCACGCCGGGCGGAACACGGTTAACGAACAGGTCCTGGATGAATTCTTCTTCGCCAGCCGGCGGGTTTTTCAGCAGTTCGACCAGCTCGGCAACCTGCTGCTCGTTCAGCGGCTTGGGCGGCACACCTTCGGCGGCGCGCTCTTCAACATGTTTGCGATAGGCTTCTAGCACAGCGTGTCCCTCTTTACTCGAATTGGCTGATTTCTTTTGGAAATCAGTCTTTTAGGGTGTTACTGGGGGTTGGAATTGCGCGCGGAGTATAGCCGAAACGCCATCAACTGTTAAGCCAAACCGCGGTTACAGCCATTCATGGGATGAATACTCGCAATCACTGAAAGCGAGATCCGTTGGCGTCAATAGGGGGCCTGGTGCCCCGGGGGCGGTCGCCGGAAGCGTTTATAGCTCCACAGATACTGGGCGGGCTCTTCGTCAATCAGGTGTGCGATGGAGCGGTTCATGGCGGTGAGAGCAGTGTCCAGATCGTCATCAGCCACCTGCGGGTCCGCCGGCCGCACGCGAATCTCGAATCCCTTTCCGTTCGGTAAACGGCGGGCCCAGGCCATAAAGGTGACCGCACCGGTCTGGCGGATCAGCTTGCAGGCCAGGGTGCCGGTGTAGGCAGGTTGGCCGAAGAAGGGGGAGTGCCGACCACTGCGACGATCCGGTACCTGGTCCGGCAGGATGGCGGTGAGCGCCCCTTTCTTCATGGCCCGGACCAGACCGGCCACTCCCCGGGCGGTGGTGGGGTACATGGTAGAGCCGAAGTGCTCGCGCCCGGAGCGTATCAGGTCATCCACTTCCGGCAGTCCTGACGGGGCAAACATGGCATGCAGACCGAACTCGGTGGCCAGCCAGAAATTAAGTACCTCCCAGCATCCCAGGTGAGGAGCCAGAATCATCACCGGTTTACCTTCATGCACCGCCTGACGCAGGGGGGCGTCGCCATCCACTGCCACGATTCGTTTCAGGCCTTGCTCCGGGTGCCGCCAGAACAGGGCGATCTCGAAGGTGTTGCGGGCGCTTTCCTGCAGGGATTGTCGGGCCAGCTGGTGGCGCCGTGTTTCATCCAGTTGAGGGTAACACAGCGCCAGATTGATCCGGGACACGCGCCGGGCTTCAGTGGGGAGTCTGGACAGCAAAGCCCCGAACAGACTGGCAATGCAGCGGTTCACAGCGTAAGGAAGAAAAGCGATCAATCGCAGCGTGGTGACTGCGGCCACACCTTTAATTCGTTGGATTTTTGGATTGGTTCGTCGGCCCATGGCGAGAGAGTATAGGACGCCAGACGCAGGACGCCAGATGCCTGATGCAGAAAATCGAGAAACCGCGTTGCTGGGCGTGGTGTGCTGGTGTGGCCGTATCCCGCTATAATGCGCGCCGACCCTGAGGACGCCATGCACGATATCTCCCATATCCAAGACTTTTTGCCCTGTGCCACACCGCCTGCCTGGATCGGCTGGGCGCTGCAGCACCCGGACATCCTGCTGATTGATCATGCCCATTGCGAAAAGAAGGCCGCTAGCACGGCACTGAATCTCATGTTTCGCTATGTAGACCGGCCGGAATTACTGGATGCCCTGAGCCAGCTTGCACGCGAGGAACTGCTGCATTTCGAGCAGGTGCTGCAGATCATGCGTCAGCGTGGCGTTACCTATGACCATATGACGCCGGCGCGTTATGCCAAGGGCCTGCGCCAGCATGTGCGCACCAGCGAACCCGGGCGTCTCATCGACACCCTGATTGTCGGGGCCCTGATTGAAGCGAGAAGCTGCGAGCGCTTTGCGGCTCTGGCTCCTCATGTGGATGAGGAGTTAGGTCGCTACTACCGTTATCTGCTGAAAAGCGAATCACGACACTTCGAGGATTACCTGACCTTGGCCGAACAATATGCCGGTGGGCCGATCGAGGAGAGGGTGGGTTTCTTCAAGGAAGTGGAGCGGGAGCTGGTGGAATCGCCGGATTCGGAGTTTCGGTTTCATTCTGGAACGCCGGAAGGGAATTAATAGTTAATAATGAATAATTAATAGTTGCGCGA
>NZ_LWEJ01000260.1:0-9085 GCF_001635525.1 Alcanivorax sp. HI0007 | reverse complement strand
GGGTGGGTATTGCGATACGGAATGTAAATGAGAATGATAGTGAATTGATATCGATTCGTTTTCGCTGTATCTTCTCTGCGCTTACGATTTTTACATTTTTGTCATTTGCGTCGGGAAGGAACAAACATGCTTTTACAGCGTCGCTTGCTTTGCTGTGCCATCGCGTCTGCCGTGGCCGCCGTGGCTGCTCCGGCTTTTGCTGACCGGGCCAACGAACTGAAGCCGGTAGAGATTATCGGGGATCGCCAGAACACCTTCAGCATCAGTGGTTCGGCTCACGTGCTGTCCAACGAAGACCTGGAGAAGAAGGAAGACACGGATGTGCACCGCATGCTGCGGGATGTGCCCGGCGTGTACTTCCAGGAAGAGGAAGGTTACGGCCTGCGTCCGAACATCGGTATCCGTGGTTCCGGTCGCGACCGCTCCAGCAAGGTTTCTCTGATGGAAGACGGGGTGCTGATAGCTCCGGCGCCGTACGCTGCCCCTGCGGCCTATTACTTCCCCAGCGCCGGTCGCTTCTACGGTATTGAAGTGCTGAAAGGCCCGGATACCCTGCGTTATGGCCCCTTCACCGTGGGTGGGGCCATTAACTTTCTGTCCACGCCGATTCCTGACCGTGCCTCCGGCATGGTCAATGTGGAAGGCGGTGAAGACGGCGCCCAGCGTGCTCACGCCTACTACGGTGCCACCGAAGGCCAGTTTGGTTTCATGCTGGAAGCCCACCAGCAGCGCACCATGGGCTTCAAGGACATCGACCGTTCCAATCGCGACAGCGGCTTCGACAAGCGTGATTACGTGGCCAAGCTGCGCTGGCAGGCCCCGGAAACTGCGGATATTCAGCAAGCGTTTGAGCTGAAACTGGAGCATTCCAGTGAAGTGTCCGATGAAACCTATTTGGGCCTGACCGACCGGGATTTCGAGCGTGATGCCAACCGCCGTTACGGCATGACCGACATCGATCAGATGGACAACGACCGTGATGCCATCTCACTGCGCCATACCCTGGTCCTTGATGACAATGCCACTCTCAATACGGTGGCTTACCGGAACGAGTTTCAGCGCAACTGGTTCAAACTGGACAAAATTGATGGCACCAGCATCGCGTCCTATGTGAACACTGCCAACACCTCAGGGGGTGTTAATCAGGCGGTTCTGCGTGGTGATGCTGATGCCACCGGCCTGGAATTCAAGAACAACAATCGCGAGTACACCTCCCAGGGCATTCAGTCCGAGCTGGGTTACGATTTCTCGACTGGCGATATCAAGCATGAGTTGGTAGTGGGTGCCCGTTACCACGAAGACGAAGTCGACCGCTTCCAGCCGGTGGATGTTTATAACCAGACCAACGGTAGCCTGGTGTATCAGAGCACCACGGCAGCGACGGGCAGTAATAACCGGGTCGAAAATGCCGATGCCATCTCTGCCTGGATTGTGGACCATGCCTACCTGGGTGATGTGATCGTCACCGGCTCACTGCGTTACGAAAATGTAGAGACCGATGCCAAGCGGTGGTCTGATCCCGGTCGTAATGTGGAAGATGTGAACTGGCGAAAAAGCAACCGCAACGAAGAGCTGATGGCAGGACTGGGTGCTACCTGGCTACTTGATGATAACTGGTCCGTTCTCGCTGGCGTGCACCAGGGTTTTGCACCGGCCGGGGCCTCTGCCCAGAACGGTACTGACGCGGAAATGAGCGTCAACTACGAGGCCGGGTTCCGCTACTGGCAGGAAAACTTCAGTGCGGACGTAATCGCTTTCTATAGCGACTATGAAAACACTATCCAGAACTGTTCCATCGCGAATCCGTGCCCGAACGGGAATGACTCCGGTACCCAAAGCTTTGGTGAATCCAAAGTGCAGGGTCTGGAAGTGGGCCTGAACAGTGTGGTCTGGGAAGGCGACAGCGGCCTGCGTGCCCCGGTGCGTCTTACCTACACCTACACCGATGGCGAAATCACCGAGGATGCGGATGACTTGTCTGTGCTGGACGGCGATGTGCTGGCCTACCTGCCGGAGCATCTGGCGAGCCTGACCTTCGGCCTGGAAAAGCCGGCGGCCTGGTCCGCACTGATGTCCGTCAGCCACACCGGCAACATGTGCATCGACAACTCCTGTGACCGCCCGGGTGAAGTGACCACCTTCAAGCGCACCAGCGATTATGTGGTCGCGGATGTAGTAGCCACTTATCAGGTGAACAGCGATATGGAAGTGTATGCCAAGGTGAACAACGTGTTTGACGATCAGGAAATCGTCTCCCGTTCCCCTGCCGGCGCCCGTCCGAACCAGCCGCGTACCGGCTACCTGGGCATGAAAGTGCGCTTCTGAGCAATGTGCCTGTAGCAAGGAAAAGGGGGCTTCGGCCCCCTTTTCTGTTGGTGGCGCCCCTTGAAGGGGGAATGCCACGGCCCCATCTGGGAGGGGCAGGGCCAACAGTGGTAGAATGGTGGCCAACCACAGCTAATACACCCCAAACCGCCAGGTAGTCAGTATGGATGTTATCCAGGTCATCAAAGACCAGATCGAAAAGAACCCGGTGATCCTCTACATGAAGGGCACCCCACAGTTTCCCCAGTGCGGTTTTTCCGCCCAGGTGGTGGAAGCCATGACCGCTGTCGGCAAGCCGTTTGCCTATGTGAACATCCTGGAGGCGCCGGAAATCCGCCAGAGCCTGAAGGAATATGCCAACTGGCCGACCTACCCGCAGCTGTGGGTGGGCGGTGAGCTGGTCGGCGGCTGCGACATCATCATGGACATGTACCGTTCCGGTCAGCTCAAGGAGCTGGTGGACGGCGCCGCCGTGGATGCCGACGACAACGCCTGATACCGTCGTCGCGTCTGACAAAACCCGGCCTCGCGCCGGGTTTTTTTGTGTCCGGCGTTGGGGCGGGCCTGACACTTTCGCTCAGCCAGTGGGATGATCCCGGTGTTGGCTCCGCTGCCGTAGCGCCTACAATCGAAGCGGATTATTCGCCGTCGCGAGGAAACCCGGTGAAAAAACGCAAACCCACAGGTGGATGGCGTCGCTGGCATCGCTGGCTGGGCCTGCTGGTGGCCATGCCGGTGCTGGTGTTGTCGGTCACCGGGATTCTGCTCAATCATGTGGAGTCACTGGATTGGGCCAGTGAGCCGCTGCCGCCCACCCTGGCACGTAGCTACGGTGTGCCGATACCGGAGCAGATCAATGGTAGCCCGGTGGACGGGCACTGGTACGCCCAGGCCGGAGAGCGACTCTTTGTGGATGGCCGTGCTGTGGCGGCCTGTTCGTCGCCGTTTCAGGGGGCGGTGGCGGTGCAGGGGCTTATTATGGCCGGCTGTGGCGGTGAGTTGCTGTTGTTGCAGGGAGAGCAACTGGTGGAGCGGCTACGGCCTGCCCAGGGCGTGCCAGCCTTTACCCGTCTGGGAGTGGCGGCAGGGGCACTGATCCTGGAGACAGATAATCGCTTACTGCAGTTTGATCCGGACAGGCTCGGCAGCGCGGGGGCGCCCTCGGGGGACTGGCAGCCTGCTCCTTTGACTCCGGTACCATCGACAATATTGTCCGATTTGCAGGCGGCCAGTGTGCCGGCGGCATTGAACTGGCAGCGATTGTTGCAGGATCTCCATGCCGGGCGTCTTTTCGGGCGGGTCGGGCAGTGGCTGATGGATCTGGCGGCCCTGGTGTTGGTGGTGCTGGCGCTCACGGGAGCGCTTGTCTGGGCCCGTAGCCGGCGATAATTTGAACGGCTGAGGCCGAATTCACGGACATTGGCCGGCCTGCCTATTGAAAGCATGGCCATAATCCCCATGATAGTGCCATGCAGCGCGACGGTAGCCGTTGTACTATCGCTGCTCGGATTCAATGTTGGTTCCGGCACCCTGACGTGCCGGAGAGTCAATCTAGTCATAATGGAGAGAAGCAATGGGCGTTCTGGTAGGTAAACCTGCACCTGATTTTACGGTTCCCGCAGTACTGGGCGATGGCAGCATCGTTGACGAATTCACCCTGTCCGAAGCCATCAAGGGCAAGTATGGTCTGGTGTTCTTCTACCCGCTGGACTTCACCTTTGTCTGCCCCTCCGAGCTGATCGCTCTGGATCACCGCATGGACGCGTTCAAAGAGCGCAACGTGGAAGTAATCGGTGTGTCCATCGACAGCCACTTCACCCACAACGCTTGGCGTAACACCCCGGTGAACGAAGGCGGTATCGGTCCGGTGAAATACACCCTGGCCGCTGACATGAACCACGGCATTGCCCAGTCCTACGACGTGGAATCCGAAGGTGGCATGGCATTCCGTGGCGTGTTCCTGATCGACCAGAACGGCGTGGTACGCAGCCAGATCGTTAACGATCTGCCGCTGGGTCGTAACATGGACGAGCTGATTCGTCTGGTTGACGCCCTGCAGTTCCACGAAGAGCACGGCGAAGTGTGCCCGGCGGGCTGGCAGAAAGGCGATTCCGGCATGAACGCCTCCCCGGACGGCGTGGCCGAGTACCTGTCTGGTAATGCAGACAAGCTGTAATAGACAGCACAAAAAAAAGGGGCGCCAGTAATGGCGCCCCTTTTTTTTGTGTGTCTGACGTCGGATGTCTGACGTCAGACGCTTTTGTCGTCCGACCTCTGACCTCCGACGTCAGGCCGCATTAATCCAGCTGCTTCGCCAGCGTCGGCGGCATATCCTTCGGCGGCGGGGGTGGCCAGCCGCCCAGGTCCTTGAAACGATTGACCATGGAGCAGAACAGCTCCGCGGTTCGGGTGGCATCGTAGAGCGCCGAGTGGGCCTCGCGCTGACTGAAGCGGATGCCGGCGGCTTCGCAGGCCTTGGCCAGTACGGTCTGGCCATATACCAGCCCGGCCAGGGCGGCGGTATCGAAGCTGGAGAACGGGTGGAAGGGGTTGCGTTTGATATCGGCGCGTTCGGATGCCGAGTTCAGAAAGCCCTGATCAAAAAAGCTGTTATGCCCCACCAGCACCGCGCGGGTGCAGCCATGCTGTTTGATTGCCTTGCGCACCGGTTCGAATACGCCTTTCAGGGCCGTTTCCTCGGGCACGGCACCCCGTAACGGGTTGTCCGGGTCAATGCCGGTGAAATCCAGTGCCGCCTGTTCGATATTGGCCCCCGGGAAAGGGTCCACATGAAACTGGATGCGAGTGGAGGGGCGCAGATAACCCTGGGCATCCATATCAATGAGCACGGCGGCAATTTCCAGCAGCGCGTCGGTCTGGGCATTGAAGCCCCCGGTTTCCACATCAATCACTACCGGCAAAAAGCCCCGAAACCGCAGCGCCAGGCTGGGGTGCTGATCATTCATGATCACTCCATCAGACACACGAATCCCGTCTTGCCGTCAGTGACGGCTGCGAGAGGAGGCTATGCTACCGGAAAGCCTGCAGGGGCAACAGGCGAGAAAGTGGATCGGAGATGACGCCAGCCGGGCAGGGCGGGTACAATACGCGGCCTCGATTCACCGGGGGGCGCCTGATACCGGGGCCTCTCACATGCGGAGTCTTTCAATGTCCAAGATCAACAAGGTGGTACTGGCCTATTCCGGTGGCCTGGATACCTCGGTTATCGTCAAATGGCTGCAGGATACCTATGACTGCGAGGTGGTGACCTTTACCGCCGATATCGGTCAGGGCGAAGAAGTGGAGCCGGCCCGCGCCAAGGCAAAAGCCATGGGCGTGAAGGAAATCTACATTGAAGACCTGCGCGAAGAATTCGTGCGCGACTACGTATTCCCCATGTTCCGCGCCAACACCATTTACGAGGGTGAGTACCTGCTGGGTACCTCCATCGCTCGCCCGCTGATTGCCAAGCGACTGGTGGAAATTGCCGAAGAAACCGGTGCGGATGCCATCTCCCATGGCGCCACCGGCAAGGGCAATGATCAGGTGCGTTTCGAGCTGGGCGCCTACGCCCTGGCCCCGGGCATCCAGGTGATTGCGCCCTGGCGGGAGTGGGATCTGAACTCCCGCGAGAAGCTGATGGCGTACTGCGAAGAGCGCAATATCCCGGTGGATTTCTCCAGCAAGAAAAAGAAATCCCCGTACTCCATGGACGCCAACCTGCTGCACATCTCCTACGAGGGCGGCAACCTGGAAGATCCCTGGTGGGAAGCGGAAGAAGACATGTGGCGTTGGAGCGTGAGCCCGGAAGCGGCGCCGGACCAGCCTACCTACATCACTCTGACCTACGAGAAGGGCGATATCGTGGCCATCGACGGCGAGCGTCTGAGCCCTGCCGAGGTCCTGGCCAAGCTCAACAAGCTGGGTGGCGACAACGGCATCGGCCGTCTCGACATCGTCGAGAACCGCTATGTGGGCATGAAGTCCCGTGGCTGTTACGAAACCCCGGGCGGCACCATCATGATGCCGGCTCACCGTGCCATCGAGTCCCTGACCCTGGATCGCGAGTCCGCGCACCTGAAGGACTCCGTGATGCCCAAGTATGCGGAGCTGCTCTACAACGGTTACTGGTGGAGCCCGGAGCGTCTGGCCCTGCAGAAGCTCATCGACGCCACCCAGGAACACGTGAATGGCGAAGTGCGCATGAAACTGTACAAGGGCAATGCCACCGTGGTGGGGCGTCGTTCAGACAATGACAGCCTGTTCGACGCGTCTATTGCCACGTTCGAAGACGATGCTGGCGCGTACGACCAGAAGGACGCGGAAGGCTTCATCAAGCTGAATGCCCTGCGCTTGCGTATCGCCGCCAAGAACGGCCGCAAGTTGCGTTAAGGCTTCCGGGCGTTTCCCGTCCCGGAGCTGACCCCCAAAAAACCGCCACAGCCGGCAGGCTGCGGCGGTTTTTTTGTGCCCGTTGCAGGGGATTGGCGGTTACATAACGACAAGGAAAAGGCATTTAATTTGCACGGTAGTCTCAATTAGCCTGAGAGCAGCAACATTCTTACAACAACAGGCTGATCGAGGAGCTTGCCATGACTATCGGGCAATACCGTTTTTCCTTTAAGGATCTGGGGATTCTGACCTTGCTGACCGCGTCATTACTGGTCGGCTGTGGCGGCGGGGGCAGTGATTCTGCAACACCTGCCTCTACCGGTGTCGATGAGGCCCAGCGCGAAGCGCCACAGCAGGAGGAAACGCCTGATGAGGTGGCTGAGGAGGTGCCGGAAGAGACTGAAGACGGCCCACGGTCGGTGATCTTCGTGGGCAACAACTGGGAAGGCGTGATTGATGTAATCGATGCGGCCAGCTACCAGCGCCTGGGTCGTATCAGCGGGATTCCGGACCAGAAGGAACGGGAAAAAGCGATTGCCCTGAATCCCCTCGATCTGCTGTTTTTTCAGGGTATTCGGGTATTGATCGGTGAGGGCAACCACCAGTATGTGGACGACATGTACAGCTCCCCGGATGGGCGCCTGCTGATCGTGTCCCGGCCCAGCTACGCGGATGTGGTGGCCATCGACGTGGTCAGTGGCGAGATCGCCTGGCGCTTTGAGGTGGACGGTTACCGGTCTGACCATATGGCCCTGTCACCGGATGGCACCCAGGTGGCGGTATCCGCCTCCACCGGCAACGTGGTGCACATTCTGGATGTGGAAACCGGCGAGGAGCTCGGCCGTTTCCCGTCGGGAGATTCCCCCCACGAGAATATCTATTCCGAGGACGGTGAGCGGATTTATCATGCCAGTATCGGCACCGTCTACACGCCCCTGGACAATCAACTGATCGGTGACCTGACTGACGGCCTGCTGGGGCAGAACCTGCTGGATGCCACCAAGGGCGAGCGGGTGTTCCAGGTGGTGGATGCCAATAGTCTGGAAATCATCAAGCAGCTGGATCTGGAAAAAGACCTGGCAGAGGCCGGTTATGGCAATCTCAGCACGGCGGTGCGGCCCATGGCACATACTGCCGATGAGCGCTATTTCTACTTCCAGCTGTCCTTCCTGCACGGGTTTATCGAGTACGACATGCAGGAAGAAAAAGTGCTGCGTCTGGCCGAGTTGCCGGATTTGACCAATGGACTGCCACGGGAACTGTACGTGAATGATTCCGCCCACCATGGCATCGCCATGAGCGCAGATGATTCGACGTTGTGTGTGGCGGGGACCATGAGTGATTACGTGGCCCTGGTAAATCGCGAGGATTTCTCCCACCAACTGAAAACCGGCATTGGCGAGAAACCCTACTGGGTGACCACCAGCGCCGATGGCAATCACTGCTATGTGTCCTGGAGCGGGACCGACCAGATGTCCGTGTTCAACTATCAGACCGGCCAGGAAGTGGCTCGCGTGGACGTGGGGGATCATCCGCAACGCATCCGCGAGGGGAGTGTGCCGGAGGCATGGGTCGAGGCGCAGGGCAGCCTGTTCCTGCCCTGAATCGCGATGCATAGCGCGTTGCCCGTCGGGGCGGCGCTGGCGGCGCGATCGCCGCAATGCCCGCCAGTCTACAACGAAGCGGCTGTAGGCGTTCCTCTCGAGGGACGATCCACGCATCAGCGTGGAAATAGCCCCAAGCGCCGATCCAAGATTCGGTTCGGCGCAGATTCGTCCCTCGAGAGGAACTCCTGCAGTGGCTTTGTCGATATCACGGTTCGCGCTGCCAGTAACGTTGTTGCGGCGGGATAACGTCCAGACTGTCTGCCATGAGCGGCGATTACCTGGATGTTTTACAGTGTTCCCCTCCGTAAACCCACTTTTTCATTGTCAATCCTCCCCTCTGCCACCACTATTCGCCCTGTAGATAGCTGGGGCTCCGTGCCCGCTGAATTTTGCTGATATCAGGAGCGAAGCAAGCAATGCGAATCCTGCATACCATGCTGCGCGTGGGCAATCTGGATCGGTCCGTGGCCTTCTATACCGAGGTGCTGGGCATGAAGGAGTTGCGCCGCAAGGAATACCCGGAAGGCCGCTTCACCAATGTCTTTGTGGGCTATCAGCCGGAATCCCGGGGCGCGGTGCTGGAGTTGACCTTTAACTGGGATCAGCACGAGTACGATCTGGGTGATGGCTATGGCCATGTGGCCCTGGCGGTGGACGACGTGTACGCTGCTTGTGAACGTATTCGCCAACGGGGTGGGCGCATTACCCGCGAACCCGGCCCCATGAAACATGGCAGTACCATTCTGGCCTTTGTGGAAGAC
>NZ_LWEJ01000259.1:0-8654 GCF_001635525.1 Alcanivorax sp. HI0007 | reverse complement strand
ACTCGACGATGGCCGCTGCCCGCAACCCGGCCTGGGGGGTGCCGGTGCGGTTGACCAGCGGCAGCACCAGCCAGGTCCCTTCCGCGTCCAGCGAGACGTCCTGACTACTGCGTACATGGGTGCAACTGGCCAGCATCAGTGCCAGCAACAAAGCAACAACCTGTTTCATCTCATGCTCCTAATAGTAAATCCTGTATTGCAGTTCGGCCCGGTAGCTGTCTTCGTCGTTGCCACCGGTATTCAGTTGGCGCTCCAGAGACAACTGCCAGGCATCGCGCCCCAGCAGCGGACCGGCGAGCCCTAACCGGCCGATAAAGCCATCGCCGGAAATGCTGTTATTCACATAACCGATTTCACCCCATCCCTGCAGGCGATGCGGACGGATATGCACATCCGGCATTCCCAGTAACAGGGAGGCGCCGGATTCGTTGTAATCCTGCGGTAAAGGACCAGTGTCCGCCCCCGGTGGCAGCAGCGCCCGAACCTCCCCCATGCTGTCCCCGGTTTCGGTAAAGTCGGCGCGGGTATGTCGCAGACGCAGCCCCGGCGAGAAACGGGACAGCCAGGGCCGCCAGGTAGTTTGCAGATTGAGAATACTGCCATCTCCCAGGATCTGGTCATTGAGATCCCGGTACTCATAATCCGCCCAATCCAAACTGCTCTGCCAGGTAGCCTGGGGCGACCAGTTGAGTTGAAGCTGGTTACCCGTTCGCGACCCACCCAGCAACAACAGGGAGGTCTCATCCGCTGGCATTCGCCACTGGTATCGCCAACTGGCTGACCAGTCGGAGTGCCAGTTGCCCCCTACTTCAAGCTCCGCCGTGGTTTCGCTGTTATCCAGCAACTGACGCTGACCCAAAGAGAGACGCTGACGATAGCGTTCGCGCTGATATTGCCATTCCAGGCTCAGCCACTGTTCCGCTTCATTCACGTCAAGCTGGGTGCGGTCATTACTGCCAAACTGCCGCTGACGATAGCGGGCCGACAGGGTGCTGTAGTCGCTGAATGGCTGGTACTGGGTGAATGCCCAGTCGGTCATCTCCAGGGCCCCCAGACGGCGTTGCCCCACTACCAACTCACTGAAACGGGCGCTGGGTAACAGCAGCGACTCCTGCTGATTGTTGGCACCGGCCAACTCCGGAGAACCGGCCTGCATGGCCATCAGTGTGGCAGTAGCGCGCCGATCCTCGTCCAGCTGTACACGAGCCTCCAGTTGCTCAGAGAGGGTCAACTGGCCGGCATAACGCTGACGGATTTGCGCCACCGCATCCCGGTCGCTGTTCAGCATGGCATAGGCCAGTGCCGACCCGGCATGGAGGGCTCCGGCTGCCTGTTGCTTGCGCAAGTACCAGGCACGGGCCTGCTCCGGCTCGCTATGGCCGAGCGCCCATTGGGCCAGCCATTCCGCACGGGCTTCCTCATCCCCCTGCTGCTGACGGATCTGTTGCGCCAGTTGCCAGGAACTGTCTCCACCGTCGAACCGTTGACTGAGGGCCAAACGCATATCGCGATACAGATTCTGCTTATCGTCACTGACCGGGAAGGGCACACGTTGGTGCAAGTTGCGCAGTATCGGCCAGGCCTCACCGTCCCGGCCTGCTGCGATCAGCGCCTGGGCATACTGCCACTGCCGTTCCCAGTCACCGGGAGCGGTTTCCAGCAGACGACTTTCATAGCGGACCGCCTGCTCGGTATGTCCCAGGGCCATGTGGGCAGCGGCAAGCACCTCCCAGTAACGCCGGTCAAGGCGGATACCCGCCTCCCAGGCTGCCAGAGTCTGGGCCAGCTGGGTATCATCACCGCTTGCTACCAGCAGCCACAACCAGGCAATACGGGTTTCCCGATTGCCGGGCGCCAGTTCCAGCGCCCGCTGCAACCACTGCGCGGCCTGTTCCGTCTCCCCCCTGCGCAATAGCAGGTTGGCGTAAAAGCGAAGAAAACTCGGGTCCTGTTGCAGTTTTTGCAACTGGGCGTCACTCAGCCGGGCCAGGAAATCATCAATGGCCTGCCAACGCCCCGCATCCTGCATTTGATAAAGTGCGCCCATGGCAAAGGCCTGATCACCATTGCGCTGCCAGGCCCGCTCCATTAACGCCACGACCCGCTCCCGGTCGTAATAACGGGCCAGAGTGATGTACTGATAAAGATCGGGCAGGGTTTCGTCGCCCTGATCCAGCAAAGTCTGGTAGTCATCCATGGCCGCCTGCCATTGCCCCAGCTCGCTGGCCATGATCGCCAGGCGACGGGTGAGATCCGGATCATAGGGAAGCCCCTGGGCATCGGTACGCAGTTCCGTGTAGGCCTGTTCCCGCTGGCCATCCAGCCAACGATAACGGGAAACATTGAGCGCCATCTCCCGATCCGGACCGTAACGATCCATGTACTGTCTTGCGTAACGGGCTGCGCGTTTTTCCTCACCCTGATTCCACGCCAGTCGCTGCATTTCCCACAATATGGCCTGGCCCGGATAGCGGCGATGCCAGTCCGCGAGGAAATCGAGACCCTCACTGACCTGGCCGAGCAGCTCATACTGACGAGCCACGGTAGCCAGCATATCCCTGTCGCGGGGGGAGGTTTCCAGCAACTCCTTGTATACGCGCAGGGTCAGCTGGTGATCGTAGGCCAGCGGAGCGCGCTGGCGCACCTGCTGCCAGGCCTGCGGATCGTCCGTGGTTTCTGCCACTTTCCACCAGGCTCTCAGGGCGGTCGCACTATCACCCTGCCAGTCGGCAATCTGTGCCAGCCGCTGCCACCAACGGATATCCCCGGGCCGCCAGTAGAGAGCGTTCTCCACCACCTGACGCGCCCGCACCAGATTGCCCGCTGCCACGAAAACCTCATAGCTGTGCAGGTAATAACTTTCCACGTAGGGTTCCGGTGCCTCTGCCAGGGCAACGCCAGGGAACAACGACAGGGGCAATAACAACAGGACAAGCAGCCGCTTCATTACTGCTCCCCCGAATCCGGCAAACGCAACAGACGTACGGCATAGCGCTGGGCCTGGGCCAGGTTGCCACCCGCCTGGGCCAGGCGCATGAGTCGATACAGCACCTCTTTGTCCCGGTAGTAGAGATGTTCGTAGCGCGACGCAAACCGCAAGGCCACCTCATGGAGGCTGCCCGCTTCGAGGGCCGCCAGCGCCTCCAGGAAATAATATTTGCTTACGGCAGGGGCACTGGACGCTCGCATGGCTTCGCCATAGGCCAGCCCGGAGGCCAGATAGTTGCCTTCCCCCAGCAGAACGCGCCCGGCTTTTTCATACCAGTCCCCCGGCCGCTCCGCCTCGCCGGCGAGCAGGCGGTAGTAACGGACCGCCTGCTCCGCAGCCCCCAGTACCAGGGCCATTTCCGCCAACTCCCGGCGCTGCTCGCCGTTCAGCATGGACCAGTCCTGGGCACGGACACTGGCCAGGGTCTCAGCTTGCAACCGTGAGGCCGGACGCAGTTCAGGCTCCATGGCCATCAACCGCTTGAAATCCCATTTCAGTCTCAGCCAGCGTATCTCTGGCAGATAGCCCGCATCGGCGGCTTCAACCCAGTCCAGCTGTGCATCGGCCTCAGCAAACCGGCCAAGCACGATCAACTCCCGGGCCATCAACAGCCGCAGTTCATGGTCATCAGGTTTGGCTTTCAGCCAGGCCTGCATGTAACTCAATGTCACCGCATCCAGGCGCGCGGTACGCAGTGTGGTGGCCAGATCCCGCGGAAAGGTCAGCCAGCACACCACAGCAATCAACAACAGGCAGGCAAGTAGCTCGGTTGGACCGAAAACCCGTAATCGCTCAGTGCGAACAGTGTAGCCGTAGCTCTTCGAGCCCATGCTTCGCACTCCTGTAGTGATAGAGGGTTCCTTCCCGACGTACCGGTGTCAAAGACCCACCATTATGGTTGAGGGTGCAACCGCCAGCATTGCCGATGGCAAATTCCAGGTCGGTATGACCGGCAAGAGAAAAACGAAAACCCTTCTCCTCCCGGGCAAACATGGTCAGACGGGCATTGGCCTGTTGCAGGTAAGGCACCGGATCCGGGCCGGGCTGCCAGTGGGCCTCATTCGCGGACAAATGCACATAGCGACCCGGGCCATCTTCACGGTAACCGGCAATGCCCTTGCTGCCGGGCAGCGACGGCAAAGCCAACGCATCAGGCAGACGCAGGGTACGCAGCTGTCCCTCCCCTTTGATGCGCCAGCTATTGCCTTCCCTGGCGATCACTATGGTATTGAAATCCAGAACCTTGCGGGCGTAGTCCGACGCAAACACCGGATGCAACGGCTGGGACTGTGCCCAACGGTAGACAGTCAACAGGGATTCCAGTGCCGCCGTCTTGCTGGCGATATAGGTGTGGTAATAGATATTGACCGGCTTGAAACGGTGGGGCGTTTCCGTCAGCTTGAACGTTTCAATCACCCGCTCGAAACCGTAGAAAGGACCGGTCCACTCTCTGGTGTAGATATTCTCGTTCTGGTTGGGCGCATAAACCTGGTATTCGTCACCCTTGGGCACGCCAATGCCCTTTACCAGGGTCCAGGTGGGTGCACTTTCGGTGATAATGGTGTCACTGCCGTTCATATTGAGCAGGTTACCCTGCCGGGCTGCGGCCAACGCCTCGGGAGTGGGAATGGTGTCCCCGCTCCACAACACCATTTCCGTTCGCTTGTCCCCGCTTAGCAGGTTCTCATTGATGTATTCTGCAGAGCCGACAACCTCCCGAACCGGATCCATCCGGTAGCCCGGAATGGGCAAACGCAGCTGTCCTTCCGGACCGTACAACTGGCCGGGCATTCGCTGAGCGTCATACCAGAAAAAGGGATGGGAATAGGTGTGGGTCGCCGCTTCCACATGGGGCAAGGCGAACATGTCCCGGGCAATCTGCTCCAGCTCGGCGGACATTTTCGGGTAAAGCCCGTGGGGGGCCACTTCCCCCTCAATGACCGAGATGGTGGTGGGCAGCTCAAAACGCTTGAGCACTTCCTCCAGCAATACCCGTGCATCCGTTTGCCCCTGATAGCCCTTCACCTCCGCAAGGCTGGGAAAACCATCAGCATCCATATGCGCAAACAACAGCCGTCGACCATTTTCCGTGGTCACATCCGGAATCGGCATGGCCGGCAGCTGCAGGGCCTCACGAATAAAGGTGAGTGGATTCACCACCCAGCGATCCAGCCCTTCGCCTTTCTCGCCGGGCAATACCGAGCGGATCATGAAAGGCTGGAACACATAGCCCCCCCAGGGGGTCGTTGCCGCCGGCGTATAGGTATGCTCCCCGGAACGCAGTTCCAGCCAGGGCTGGGCGGAAACATTGTGCAAGGGTGAGGACAACTCAATCAGCTTGGGCAACGCCAACTCAAACCCCATAGCCGGGTGTTGACCGGTAATGGCTGGCGGCGACAAGGGCGTGGGTCGGCTTTCAAACCCGAAGGCCTGGGCATTCGGGCCTACCGGGTCCACCGCGGGATAGCCCAGCATGGCAATGGGAACCCCGGCCTCTTTCTGCTCCACCAGCCAGGCCTCGAAGTCGGCGTCGGACAGCTCTTCCTGTTCCAGCCACACCACGATACCCGCATAGCGCCCCTGCAGGTTACCGGCCGGCATCGTCGTATTGATGGCGCGAATCTCCGGCACAAGACCCTGAAACTGCAGGGGCATCAGGCCATAGCGTATCGAATCGGAGAGCTCCCATAGCCGCTCATCGGAGCCGCCATGGACCAGCAATACTTTGCGGGGAAGCACCTCGCGCTCCCCCAGACCGAACATGTCCAGCTCCGGATTGGTGACCCAGGGAATCACATCATGTCCGGCAATTTTGTCCGCGATTTCCCGCGCCTGCTGACGCTGGCCGGGCGGCGTGTAATCAATGGCAATGGTCGCCACCTGATATTGTTCACGCATGGCCGAAAACTGTCCCAGCAACCACTGACGGTCTTCCTCGGGAACCGCTGCATAGCGTTGCTTGCCGGCTTCCCAACGCTGGTAGAGGGATTCCGCCGCAATGGCATCCACTGGCGCCTCAACCAGTGGCATCAACTCGAAACCACGATTGAAAATAAAACGGGCCTCGGGATAACGCTGCGCGATCTGGTTGATCAGCGCGGCGAGCCCCTCACGCTGATGCTGACGTTGCTCCGGTGTTTTGGCAACCAGCTGATAACTGTCCAGAGTGTCGAAGAAAAAGCCCTGGTAACCCTGCTTCCACAATGGCGCGACCACCTGTTCGACAAGGAAGTCCCGCAAATCCGGCGAAGACAAATCGAAAATATGGGAGCCCCAGTCGGGGTTTTTGCCCAGCAACCATTCCGGTTTCAGGCTTTTGAAAAACGGGCGGGATGCCAGCACTTCACCCAGGCTGACATAGGCATAGAACCGTTCACTGCGATACCGGTCGGGCACACCGCTGGCCTGATCGGGCTCAACCACAGGGAAATCGTAGACAGAAAGCATGTGCCAAGGGATATCCGGCCCATAATAAAAGGCAGCCGCCTGATCCAGGCGAGACTGTGCCCCGGCCGATCCCCAAAGAAGTACAAAAAGAATCGTCACAAAAGTACGAATCAATGAATTCCCCAATTCACTCAAAGCCATAGGTTCTTATATACCTATTCAAGGCAACGTGAATAATGGGGGAAACATCATGTAACCCAAATACGACAAAAAGGGCATTTATGTAAAATTTACGTGTTACAACAACCGACTATTCTTGCCAAACTGGCTGCGTAAAAACGCCATCTGGTCACCACGGATACGGTGGCTGTTAATCAATGCCAGGTATTCGGCCATGTTGGGCACATACGGCAATGCCAGCAAATCCATATCGATGTCTTCCAGAGAGCGGCTGCCCTTGCGCTGGTTGCATCGTCGGCAGGCGGAGACCACATTGGACCAGCGATCCCGCCCCCCTTTCGAAGTGGGAACAATATGATCACGGGTAAGCGCGTGCTCCGGGAAAGGCTTACCGCAATAGAGACAAAGATGCTGATCGCGCCGGAACAGGGCCCGGTTGGTCAGCGGAGGGGCCGGACGTTTGTGGGGATAGGCCACGCCATCGCAGGCAATGATGGAATGCAGTGACAGACCGGAACGTTCCCCGGACAGACGACAGGTCCCGCCACGCAGACGATAGATCACATCCCCCAGCGTCCAGGTCACCAACCCCCGGGCGTAGAGGGTGGCAGCCATCTGCCAATCCAGCCATTCAACGGGGGTCCCGGTCTTGTCCAGACGCAGAATGCGCTCACTCATGGGCTACCTCACGATCAGTGCTGTACCCCCAGTGGGTACAACGGCCCCGTCCCGGTATGGCACTAGCATGCCAACGCTCGGGTCAGTATCTCGTAAACCAGTGACGATTCTGCGACAGCGGGAAAAGGAGGCAGAGAGGCAGGCAGACTGGGTATGCCCGGGAAAGTCCGAATTGCCTCTATCGACAGGATCCACACAGCCGTGGTGCCTTTACCCGGTTATCTCTGATCAAACGACCGTGACCGACTGATCACAGACACCGGATTGCACAAATAATAAACAGAGGGGTGTGCGTATCGCAACCGTGGGGCTCAGGGTGTGCTGCGAAATTCCGGCAACCGGTAGCAACTGCTTACCTGCGTGTTGGTGTTATCCCCGTCGGTCATGATGGCCACCGCATCGACCGTATCCACCTCCAGATCATGAAAGCGACGAAAATCCTCACGCACGTTCCGGGAAAAGGATTGCCAGCTGCCGGCACCACCCGGTCCTTGCACCACCACCATCATTGCCTGGGAAGCAAAAGGGTTGGGCCAGGATGTCCCTGGCGCCTGCTGCCGGGACCACACATAGTTGATGGCCCGGGTCTGCCAGGGCAGCCAGCCCTTTTTCACCACGTAGACTCGTGCCTGAAAATCGTCGCCAAGCCGACTTTTCTCGTCCACCGCCGGCCAATCGGCCATGCGCTCCGCACGCCATTGCCAGTGCAGATGGGGCGTGCGGGTCAGGTCCACGGTATGCTCGTGCACCAGCCCTGACGCCGTACCCTGGGCCCGACTCTGCCAGCATCCTTGCTCAAGGCGGTATTGGGTCTTGCCGTCAAAGACCACTTCCCGCCACCCCTCCGGTCCTGCAGAACTGGCCGCGGAGGGCAGCAAAGCCAAAGACAAAAGACACAGCGCTGGTATACATTGGACCAACGGGTCACAAACAGGTCTCGTTTTCATGGCTGCGTTTCCTAAAATAGACAATCTGTTTACGACTATTTTCTCCTCCTGCTGAGAGGAGCTTTCACCGGATTTTCCTGTCTCAACCCAAGCTCAAGGCAGACATCATGCAGTTTGATTACATTATCGTCGGCGCCGGTTCCGCCGGCTGCGTACTCGCCAACCGTCTCTCCGAAAACCCCAATAACCGTGTTTGCCTGCTGGAAGCGGGCCCGGCAGACAACAGTCTCTTTATTCGCATTCCTGCCGGCATCATTCTGATGATGCGTTCCAACGCGCGTAACTGGCGTTACTACACGGTACCCCAGAAAGCCTTGAACAACCGCCAGATCTACATCCCGCGGGGCAAGACCCTGGGTGGCTCTTCAGCGGTGAATGCCATGTGCTACACCCGCGGCCACAAGTGGGATTATGACCACTGGGCATCACTGGGAAATGAAGGCTGGAGCTTTGACGATGTCCTGCCGGTGTTC
>NZ_LWEJ01000258.1:0-76058 GCF_001635525.1 Alcanivorax sp. HI0007 | reverse complement strand
GGGATATCGACGCGGAATCGGTGGTCTTTGAAAATACCAATGCCTGTGACGTGGGCAGCTTCCGGGTGGAAAAGGTGGAGCTGGACCCGGCCACGGGTCGCCCGCTGCGCTATGACGAAGATGGCAAACGCAAATACCGCTGTGAGGCGGGTGTGACCGGCAAGTTGGAGGTGGGCAATCGTCGCCTGGTCTTTACCCCGTCCCAACCCTGGGAAGAGGGTGCCTATTACCGTTACATCCTGATGAGCGTCAATCAGACATCCGCCCAGCAACCGGATGATTGCCGCAGTGGCGAGGCCATTTGCGCCACCGATGGCAAGCGTCTGCAGACCGCTCTGTTACGGGCCCCGGACAGCGACATGGGTGGGCCCGACATGCATCTTCACTTCGTTGCCGGCGCACCGGTTGCCAGTGTCTTCCAGCCACTCAAGAACCTGCCCACGGCGGACCTGAACGGCAATGGCCATTTTGATGCGGGAGAGCCCGGCTACAACGGCGGTGAGCCCGGCGCCAATACCACGGCGCTGATCATTGATGAAAGCAAGGGCGATAACGGCAGCGAAGGAGGGGTCTCCGATCCGGCGCTGGTCTGTGATCTGCCGGAGCAGTGTGGCATTCATGTGGTCGGTGGCCTCAACTCCGAAGTGATCGGTGCCACACAACCCTACGATGATCCATCGACACCGGACGTTGAAGCCTGGCCGGCTGTCAGGATCGGGCTGTATCCCACCCTGATTCAGGCATCATCGGTGACACTGAAAGTGAAAATTATCGGCCTGTTTGACAGCGACACCCCCACAGAAACCCAGTTCATGCGTATGCGTTACCAGTGTGTGGCCTGGCCGGAAGACGCGGATAATTTCTGTGGTAAAAAGCATCCGGATGGCAGCTTTGTCTATGACGAATGGGAGCGCCAGGGGCTGATACCCGGCTGGATTGTGCAAACCCCGGAGGGGCCGGAGTTTCGTGCTGATGTGGACCTGTATCTGGACGCGCCCTACATGCACATCCTGCTGGATGGCACCCATAACCAGCACAGCTATCCGCTGACCATGAATCTGGCCGGGCCGGTCACTTTCCTGCCGGACGGGCGCATGGTAATCGAGCAGCTGAACAGCAACGATATCGCTGTAGACGTGAATCTGTCGGTGTTGATCCTTAACCCGAAAATTTATCTGAAAATTCCGGCGGGCGGCGTAAAGCTTCAGTACCTGGGTGAGCCGATCAAGCAGTAACGTCTTCCTTGCCAAGCCATTGCCGGCCTTCGGGCCGGCTTTTTTTATGCTCCTCTACCTGTCTGTGACATAGCCGCCCTGGCGACGGCAAACCGAAACCCCCCGGTTACATCGTTTAACAATACCGGTGCTCCCATCAACTTTTCTCAACCATTCCCAACTTTTTGCCAACGGCGCTGGCACTCGCGTTTTGTTTGACTTGTTGCATACACACAGGGGGGAATAGGTGAGAGGCTGCATAGCTTCACGCATTGTTCTCCTGTCGCCTGGGACCTTAACCTGAGGCGAAAACCCTAATAACAAAAGCCGGAGAAGCGCTATGACTACGAAAACCCTCGCCCGTTGGGGAGCTGCTGTCATTGTCAGCACTGCCCTGTCGACCCCTACTTTCGCTGCAATGGGTAACACGGCCAGCACCTATGGTCTGCTACCTGCCGATGTGGGGACCGCCATGGGTCTGTCCATGTTCAATCCCCAGGCATCAGCGCTTTATTACAACCCGGCCTACCTGACCCGCGATCCCCGTGGGGAACTGACGGTGGGTCTGTTGCACGGTGACCAGGAACTGCGTGCCGTCAGCCAGGGCAATCCCAGCGGGGGCGCCCCATCGGTGATTCGTGACGGTGACATACTGAATGACACCCTGTCCCAGCAGCAGGTCATTGCGCTGAAGACCGACCTCACCGATATGACCAAGTTCGAACATCCGATCTACTTCGCGATTATTGCCGGGGTGGAAAAATTCGGTGAGGAAATGCTGGCATTTGACTCCAGCACCAGCATGGAAGGCCAGTTCTTCAATTACGGCCGACAGCCATTATTCCTGAACCTTGGTGGAGGCCTCGAACTGGCCAACGGTATTACCACCGGGGCCTCCGCACACATCTCCCTGCGTTCTGAGGCTACCCTGATCGCCAGCGCCAACCTGGCCGGTGAAACCCAGCGCGAAGAGCTGACCGTGTCTGCCAAGCCGGTGATTCGTCCGGTGCTGTCCATGAATCTGGAATGGGACAAGGTGTTCTGCGGCAAGGAAGACTGCGGCATCTGGACCGGTCTTGAGACCGCTTTTGCTTTCCGCGGGCACACCGAGGCCCGCACCGCGGTGGAATCCAATCTGACCATTCCCGGTACCGTTATTGATCCGGGTATTACTGTGTTGATCGATACCATCGATTCCTATCAGCCGGATATCTTCAGTGCCGGTCTGCTGTATCACTTCACCGACAACTTCCGCGCTGCCGTTACCGTAGAACAGCAGAACTGGAGTGACCTGGAAGATGAGCTGGCCCGCGACACGGTCAAGGACCAGGCCTTCGCCGAGTTCAAGGACATTGTGGTTCCCCGTATCGGTGCCGAGTGGACGGTGAACGATCACCTGATTCTGTCCGGCGGTGTGGCGTATCAGGAAAGCCCGCTGGAAAGCATCCAGACCCCGGACGTGAACTACCTGGACAGTGACAAATTGATTGTCGGCGTGGGCTCATCCCTGATTATCCAGAACCCGCCCGTCCTCGCTTATCCGCTGCGCCTTGATTTCGGTTACCAGTTCCAGAAACTGGAAGAGCGGGATTTCGAGCTGACCACCAACCGTCCCGGTGTGGCGAACCCCTATGAAGTGGTAACCGCTGATGGCGATGTCCATGTGTTTTCCGGCGCTATCACGGTGAAGTTCTAACGGAGGTGTTCCATGAAAAAGAATAATATCGCCCTGACAGCACTGACCGCCCTTGCGGTGGCAGGCTGTGGCGGGGACAAGGACAGGGTGAGTTTCGATACACCCACCTTCAACGCACGCAACCTGCACTACACCTACCCGCTGGATGACCAGAACCAGGTGGCACCGCGTGCCATTGTGGCCTTACAGTTCAGCCATACCGTATCGGCCACGGCAGATAATTTCGTGTTCCAGGATGCGGATGGCGCGGATGTGGCCTTCACCCTGGAATCCGTGGCAGATGGCCGGGGTGTGGTGCTGACGCCTGTGGATGCACTGTCTCCGGCAACGGATTACACGGTGGTCATGAATGGCGTCACCGTGCTCGGTGAAACCACCACTTTCAAGGACGGCGAGCTCAATTTCACTACCCGCGCCGCTCTGGAAGGACCGCTGGATACCCAGCAGACCGCCGCCAGCTTTGAAGTGGAGTCCATCTTCCCGGATGACGACCAGTTCGAAAGCATGGATTTCTCCAGTTTCCGGCTGCGCACCACCAAGCCCATTGATGCGTCCACCGCAGTTTATGGTGACACCGTCAGCCTGATGAGCAACGGCGAACTGGTGCCGGCACAACTGCTGGTTGGCCGTACCGCGATTACCGTGGACCCGCTGGAAGACATGACCCCCGGCCAGACCTATGAGCTGGGTGTCAACGGCGTGCTCAGCCAGTCCGGCGAAACCATTGCCGGCTTTACGCATTCCACCGTGCCCCAGGACACAACCTCTCCCACCACCGGTGAGCGGGCGGTACTGGTGACCAATGCACCGCCGGCGGATGATTCCCTTGGCTGTCTGGATGAAGGGGTGATCACCTCCGAACTGACCGGTCAGCCGATCAACTGCGTGCCGGTGATTGGTACCCTGCTGCAGGACAAGACCGTATCCAAGCAGTCCGGTGACGTGTATGCGGAGCTGGCGTTTACCCCCAACTTCCCGGATGTCACCCCGCTGCGGGTCAGGAAGGGCGGCATTCTTACCGGTGATGCGCTGGAAGTCTTTATTGGCGGTGAAGTGCCGGTGGGCTTTGATTCCGGGGAAGTGACGGTACAGATCATTTCCGATGCTACCGGTTATCTGTTCCCCAACCCCAATGCGGAAAGCGACGATGCACCCAAGCAGCTGCGGTTGATGATGGATGTGGCGACCTCCACCTCCGACGCCCGCGCCAATGGGGCCTTTACGCAGAACCTGATGCATCTGGAACTGGTGGGCACCGGCCTGATTGAAGACGGCCAGCTCAACACCGATGCCATCACTGTGGTGGAGCCGCGGGTACTGGGCGTGGAAAACAGCTACGGCGTTCTCAGCTTCCGCATGGAGTCCTATCTGGATCAGGAAAATGCACCGGTCCAGCCGATTGATTCCGTGAATCCCATCGTTCCCGTTCTGAATGGGGATAACGGTCCGGAATTGTCCTGGCAGCCGGGCAATGTGGCAGATCGCATGGAACCGGGGGAGCCCATTGTCATTCACTTCAGCGAAGCGCTGGAGCCGCAAAGCATTGATGCGGGCACCACATTGATGCTCACCAAAGGTGGTGTTGCCGAGCCGTTCAGCTGGGAACTCAGCGGGAATGCGCTGGTGATTACCCCTGACAGCCCGGTGGAGTACGGGGTCGAATATGTGGTGACCACCACCCCGGAAATCACCGACTTGGCCGGCAACCCGCTGCAGATGCTGGATTCCCTGGAAGGGGATAATTCCCTGGATTTCACCCTGCCGGAATACGTGGTGGATGACGGTGGCGAGGATGTGCGTCGTGGGCCGTTTGCGTCCACCGTTTACCCGGGCTTCCCCTGTGCCAGCAGCACGGCCAGTCAGGCGGAAATTGACGCCGGTACCCAGGGCGTGTGTGTGTCTTCCAGCCCGGAAGCGGATCAGGTGGTGATTGACCAGCTGCCCATCGTGGGGTTGCCTGCGAATCGTCCGATCAAGGTGCGTTTCTCCCAGAACATGGACCCGAGCACCCTGGTGCTGGGCGATACCGTGATGGTGCAAGCGGACGACAACGGTTCCTGGGTTGATGTGGACGGTGAGCTCACCGTGGAAACCCGTGGCTTCACCTTTACCCCGAACCAGCCCTGGGACGAGACCGGTGCGACCCTCTACCGCTACGTGATGGCGGGTAACGGTGGCGGCACCGGCTGTGCCGGTATTTGCTCCGCTGATGGCCTGCCGCTGCAAACGGCTCCCCTGCTCGGTGGCGGACTGAAAGAGGGTGGCCCGGATATGGAAATTCTGTTCCGGGGTGAAGCCGCTGCGGACACCATCTTCCAGGAACTGGCCAACCTGCCCAGCGCGGATGTGAACAACAACTTCCAGATCGACAGCAACGAACCGGTTCTCACCGGCGACACCCTGGATCCGGCAGATACGCCTGCCAATGCCACCTTCATCGTGCCCCGTGGCACTGGTGGTGAAGGGCTGGTGGCCTATGCCAACACAGGCTGTGGTTTTGATAATCCGGCTGACGGCACGCCCACCCAGTGTGACAGCGACAAGATCATGTACGTGACCGGGTTGCTGAATACCGAGATCCTGGATTTCGATGCCGAGAATCAGGGTGTGCCGGTGGTGATCTACCCCACCACGGTGGCGCTCACCAATCTGGATGCCACGGCGGTAATCGGCCTGCGGTTGACCTCGGACGATGAAACAGGCGGCCTGCTTGGCGCGATTCCGGTGCTCGGTGATATTGCCCAGGACATCGTGGATGGTTTGCTGGGTGCCACTGGACTCGGGGATCTGATCGAAGCCGTGGGTCTGGATAACATCGGCCTGGCACCGATTCCCACCTCCACCGGCCCCAACATCATGCGCGTGCGTTACGAGCCGGAGGATCCCAATGATCCCAACAGCCCGCGCACGGTACCGCCGGTAGGCTTTATCGTGGATACACCGGATGGCCCGGTCTTCCGTATCCCGTTCGATCTGCTGTTCGATGCGCCGGCCCTGAGCCTGCCGCTGGGTCTTGAGCACAACGTGAAGAGCCTGCCCATCGACAATGTGCAGCTGGAAGGTCCGCTGGACTTCCTGCCCGATGGCCGCCTGTTCATCGCTCTGCAGAATCAGGAACCGCTGGATGTGGATCTGGAAATCACCCTGGCTGGCTTCGATGGCGGCAAGGTGCTGCTGCAGATTCCGCCGGGTGGCATCAACCTGAGCTACCAGAGTGCGTCCATTCAGTGATCGCTCTGCAAGCGTTCCTGGCAACGTGAAAAACGCCCCGGCTTGTCCGGGGCGTTTTTTTTGTAGTCCCTGAAGCCGATCCCTCGAGCCGTTGGTACCTTGCTGGCAAGGCGAAGTCGGACCCGGAGCGGCGCGGTACCGAACTTTCTGGGACATTCGTGCCTGACGCAACGCTACTTTTCACTGCCAATTGCATCACTTTTTCCAACAATTTTACGAATATGTGTCGCGAATGACGCGGATTACCGCTTTCTTCCTATGTGAATGCCTGTGGACTCCTGATTAGGGTGTGATCCCCCTGTCGCTACCCCCCCGCGACACAGAAAAAGAAATCAGGAGTGCACAATGTCTGTTTCATTCAAGGGACGCGCTGCCGTCGTTGCCGGTGGTCTGCTGATGCAGTCTGTTGCCCTGGGCAGCATGGGTAACATCGGTACCACCTACGGCGTGTTGCCTTTCGATCTGGCCACCGCCCAGGCCCTGAGCCTGTTCAACAGCCAGACCTCAGCCACCTATTACAACCCGGCCTATCTGGCCAAGGATTCGCGCGGCGAACTCACCGCCGGTTTCATGCACGCGGACCATGAGCTGCGCGCCAACAGCCTGGGCGGCGCGGATGCGCCGGTACGGAACGGTGATGTGATTCAGGACTCTCCCTCCCAGCATGTGCTGATCGGCATGAAGACCGATCTCACCTCGCTGACCCAATACGATCATCCGCTCTATCTGGGCCTGATGCTGGGCGTGGAAAAATACGGTGAGGAAATGCTCGCCTTCGAATCCCAGACCTCCCAGCAAGGGCAGTACTTCGAGTATGGCCGTCAGCCCCTGTTTCTGAATCTGGGCGGCGCCACCCAGCTGTGGCGGGGGATCGACGTGGGTGCCACCGCCCGGATTACCCTGCATGCCGAAGCCGACCTGGCCGCCACCACGGACCTGGCCGGTAACACCCGCTACGAAAAACTGGAAGTGTCCGCCAAGCCCGCCATCCGGCCGATCTTCGGCATCAACATGGATTGGGGCGAGACCTTCTGCGCCGAAGGCGACGACTGTTGGTTCAATGGTCTGGAAACCGCGCTGGCCTATCGTGGCTATTCCAATACCAAGACGGAAGTGAACGCCAATGCGGTGATCCCCGGGGTAATTTCCAGCCCGGGCCTGATGCTGGCTATCAACACCCTGGATTCCTACCAGCCCAATATCCTCAGCGGCGGCATGCACTACCAGGCCGGTCGCTGGCGCACCGGCGTCAGTGTGGAATGGCAGGAGTGGTCCGCCCTGGAAGAGGAGTTCGAGCGCGACACCATCAAGGACCAGACCGTTAACGGTGACGTGGGCCAGCTTCGCTTCAAGGATGTGGTGATCCCGCGAGTAGGCACGGAATACCGCCTCAACGATACCTTTACCCTGCGGGGCGGGCTGGCGTTCAGCGAGTCGCCGCTGGATTCCGATGCCTCCGTGGACGTGAACTATCTGGATACCGACAAGTGGATTGTGGGCCTGGGCGCCTCCGCTGAATTCAAGGAGCCCTGGTTGCTGGCCTACCCGGTACGCCTGGATGTGGGCTACCAATACCAGAAGCTGGAAGCCCGGGAGTTCGATATCTATGACACCCAGTCCGCCGCCTTTCCGCAGCCCAGCGAACGGGTGGAAGCGGACGGTGACGTCCATGTCTTCAGTGGTTCCCTGACCCTGAAATTCTGAGTGCGGAGGCAAGCATGATGTTGCGCATATTTTCCCTGATTGCCGCCGCGTCCCTGTTGGCCGCCTGCGGCGGCGGTGGCAGTGAGCAAACGGTGGATTACAGTGCCCGCAAAAAAGGGCAGGTGTACTACAGCTATCCCGCAGACGCACAGACCGGCGTATCGGTCCATGCGCCGGTGGTGGTGCAGTTTTCCGAGCCGCCCGCCCTGGACGATCAGGATGTGAGCCTGATCGGGCCGGACGGTCCGGTGGATGTGGTGCTGTCCCGGGCTGACCAGGAGCGGTCCCTGGTGATTACCCCCCAGGCGCCGTTGGCGTTCAACAGTGACTACCGGCTGGAACTGGCAGGCATGACTCTGGCCGGCTTCAGTGACGGCGAGCTGGCTTTCACCACCGCCAGTGCCGGCAAGGGGCCGGCCAGCGAGCAGCAGCAGGCCCAGGCGTTTACGGTCACGCGGGTTGCGCCATCCGGTGATCAGGCGCAACCGCTGATGGATTTTTCCACCCTGCACCTGCAGTTTAGTCAGCCGCTGGATGCGGCCACCGTGGATTACGGCACCACCGTGAGACTGGAAGCGAGTGGTGGCGCCCTGGTTGAGGCCACGGCCCTGGCCGGCGGTAACCGTCTCAGCGTGGACCCGGCCGCCGACCTGCAACCGGGCCAGCCCTATACACTGGTGCTGGATGCGGCCCTGAGTAGCCGTTTTGGCACTGCCCTGAGCGGCGACACCGAGTTTGCGGTGAACCCGCAGGACTCCGAGCCCCGCGAAACCCTGGCCCTGGAAGCCATGGCGGCCGATCCGGTCAAAGGCTGCAACGAGGATGGTGTGACGCTGTCGCCGCTGTCCGGTGCGCCGATCAACTGTGTCCCGCTGATTGCCCGCCTGCTGGGTAACACCACGGTATCGAAACTGTCCGGTGATGTGTTTGCCGACCTGGCGTTTATCCCCAACTTTCCGGATGCCTCGCCGCTGCGAATTCGCAAGGGATCGCTGCTGTCCGGTGAGCCGCTGGAGGTATTGATCGGCGGCCAGCTGCCCGCCGGGTTTGATTCCGGCGAGGTGACCGTCAGCTTCCTGTCCGATGCCACCGGCTATCTGTTGCCGGCCCCTTACAGCGAACAGCCGGAAGCGCCACGCCGCATCATGCTGACTCTGGACCTGGCTTTTTCCACTGCCGACTCCCGCGCCAATGGCGCCTTTACCCAGAGTCTGGTGCAGGTGGAACTGGTGGGCCGCGCCATCGTGGAAGAAGGGCGCATGATCATCGACGCCCTGGGTGTGGTGGAGCCGGAAGTGCTCGGTATCGAAACCGCCTTTGGCGTGCTCAGCTTTCACATGGAGTCCTACCAGGATCAGGAAAACGCCCCCGAGCCCCCGGTGGATATCACCGGCCCCAGTCTGCAAAGCTGGCAACCCGGTGATTATGCCGACCGTTTCCGTCCCGGCGATCCGATCGTGCTCAACCTGAGCGAGACCCCGGACCAGGACAGCATTGAAGCCGGCGTCAGTGTGATGCTCACCGACCAGGGTGCGCCGGTGCCGTTCCAGTGGGCCCTGGATGGGGCCTCGCTGATTCTCACCCCGGAACAGCCATTGGCATTCGGCACCGAGTATCAGGTCACGCTCACCGACGGCGTGGAAGACCTGTACGGTAACCCGGCCACACCGGAAACCCTGCTGTTCAGCATGCCCGACTACAGCCCGGATGCGCCGCGAACCCCTTATGCCGCCACCGTGTACCCGGGTTTTGCCTGCGCGGTGAACCCGCCGAGCCGGGACCTGGGCAACGGTATCCAGGGTCAGTGCGCCAGCGCTTTCCAGAATCAGGCCGGCGATCTGTTGCCAGTGGTCGAGATGCCCGCCAACCGCCCCATTGAGGTCCAGTTTTCCCAGGATATGGATACCACCAGCATGGTGCTCGGTGAGGCCTGCGGGGAGGGCAGTGTCCGGGTGGAGAAGATTGATGCCGGCGGCAACTGTCTGGAAACGGTGCCGGCCTATCTGTCGCGCAATAGCCGCAGCCTGACGGTGATGCCCGCGCAGCCCTGGGAAGAGGGCGTCTTGTACCAGTACGTCCTCGGCTCCCACGCCAGCACCGGCTGCGGCCAGGGGGTGATCTGCTCATTGGCCGGTATGCCTTTGCAGACCGCCCAGTTGCTGGCCCCGGCCGCCAATGAGGGCGGTCCGGACATGGCCATCGCCTTCACCGGCGCCCCGGCCACGGGCAATGTGTTCCTGCCGCTGCGCAACCTGCCCAAGGCGGATGTGAATGCCAACTTCGAGTTGGACGCGGATGAACAGAAAGCGGTGGAAGACCCGCCGGGCAGCGGCGAGTACCCCACGCCCACCAATGCGGCCTCCCTGTTTGTCACCGACACTGGCGGCCTGGCCACCGGCGCCAACGTGGGCTGCCCACTGAACCAGAGCTGTCCCGAAGAAAAGTTCACCTACCTGAACGGTGGCATCAACGTGGATATCCTCGGCTGGAACGAGGACGAGCAGGCAGTGGAAGTGCTGCTCTACCCGCCGGTGCTGATGACCACCAACAGCAGTGTCTATGCGCAGATTCTCGGCCTGGTGGAGCCGGAAGTGCCCACTGAGCCGCTGGTGATGCGGGCCCGTTATGCGGATGACGGCAATGGTAATCGTACCGAACCGGTGCGCGGCTATATCCGTCACGACGGCAATTCACTGACCTTTGAGACCACCCTGGATCTATTCCTGGATGCCCCGGAAATGGAAGCGCCGCTGGGGCTGCCGCACAACCTGCACAGCCTGGAGCTCAACGATCTGCAGCTGAGAGGTCCGTTGACGTTCCTGCCCGACGGGCGCCTGGTGATTGGCCTGCTCAGCCTCAATGCCCAGAACATTGATGTCAGCATTGGCGGCGGCGCGGCCACCATCGACCTGCAGATTCCTGCTGGCGGTGTCAACCTGACCTACCAGAGCGGGTCCATCAAGTAACCGCCGTCCCCGCAGTCGAATGGCTGCTCCCACATTTCAGCCCGGTGCTGGACTGTGGGAGCGGTCGTCTGCTTGCCCTGCGGGTGCGGCCGCTTTTTCTCTCCGAATCAGATCAGACATCCGGCCAATCCGCCCCTGTCCATGCCGCCAGCCTATGCCCCCCGGCCTCGGGCCGATATAATTGCCCCTCATTTGAATAGTGGTGTTTATATGGGTCATCGCACAGCTCTGTACGACGCGCACCTGGCGGCCGGCGGCAAGATGGTCGACTTTGGCGGCTGGGACATGCCGATCAACTATGGCTCCCAGATCGAGGAGCACCACGCGGTGCGCCAGCACGCCGGCGTATTCGACGTCTCCCATATGACCGTGGTGGATATTGCCGGGGCCGGTGCGCGGGACTTTCTGCGCCACCTGCTGGCCAACGACGTGGACCGCGTCACCCCGGGCCGTGCCCTGTACAGTGCCATGCTCAATGACAGCGGCGGCGTCATCGATGACCTGATCGCCTACAAGCGGGACAATGACTACCGTCTGGTGGTAAATTGCGCCACCCGCGAGACCGACCTGGCGTGGATGGAAAAACACGCGGGCGGATTTGCCGTGGATATCCGCGAGCGGGCCGACCTGGCCATGCTTGCCATCCAGGGCCCCCAGGCCCGCAGCCTGGTGGCCGGTCTGCTCAGCGGTGCCCGTGCCGAGGCCGTGAATACCCTGAAAGTGTTCGGGTTTGCCGAAGACGGCGAGTGGATGATCGCCCGCACCGGCTATACCGGGGAAGACGGCGTGGAAATCATGCTGCCCGGCAATGACGCGGTCACACTGTGGGGGCAGTTGCTGGACGCGGGTGTTGCGCCCATCGGCCTGGGCGCCCGGGATACCCTGCGTCTGGAAGCCGGCATGAACCTGTACGGCAACGACATGGACGAGAGCATCACCCCGTGGGAAGCCAACATGGGGTGGACGCTGGTCCTCAACGACCGGGATTTCGTCGGTCGCCAGCCGCTGCTCAACCAGCAACAAAATGGCCACGGAGAGCTCGTTGGCCTGGTGCTGGAAGGCAAGGGCGTACTGCGTGCCCACCAGCAGGTGTTGTTGCCCAATGGCGAGCAAGGCGAAATTACCAGCGGTACGTTTTCACCCACCCTGGGCAAATCCATCGCCCTGGCCCGGCTGCCCGCTGGCGCCACCGGCAAGGTGGACGTGGAAATCCGCAACAAGCGCCAACCTGCCCAGGTGGTCAAACCGCCTTTCGTGCGCAACGGCCAGGCGGTTTACAAAGCGCTTTAACGTGCACGCTATTCGCTGCCATGCATCACGCGTGCTGCGAAACCGTGTTGCAGCAGCGCGGAAATGCCGAAGGCAACAAGCGGCGGTGCCGCTCAAGATGAAAAGGTGACAAGACAGGCTGTAGGAGCGTCGCTGGCGGTGCGATTCAATGCGTTGACTATCGCGCCGCCAGCGACGCTCCTACGGAACAACTTTCAGCGTGCAGGCGTAAAGCGTGCCGCAAGCAAGCGACTCTCAACAGGAGACAACAATGAGCGAGATTCCAGCCGAGCTGCGTTATGCCGCCAGCCACGAATGGGCCAAGAACGACGACGGCGTGGTCACTGTCGGCATCACCGAGCACGCCCAGGACGCCATGGGCGACCTGGTGTATGTAGAGCTGCCGGAAGTGGGCCAGGTCGTGGCCGCCGGTGACGAAGCCGGTGTGGTGGAGTCCGTGAAGGCCGCCTCCGACATTTACGCGCCCGTGGCCGGTGAGGTCATCGAGATCAACGAGGCACTGGAAGACGAGCCGGAACTGGTCAACAACGCCCCCTATGAAGGTGGCTGGCTGTTCAAGATCCAGATGAGCGAAGAAACCGATCTGGACAACCTGCTCACCGCCGACCAGTACCAGGCGCAGATCGAGAGCGAATAATCGCGTAGCGATTATTCGCAGCGGCAAGCTACAAGCCACAAGCTGCAAGCTGCAAGCTAAACCCCAAAACAGGTTTTCCTTGCAGCTTGAAGCTTGCAGCTTGCAGCTTGTAGCTAGTCTTCACCGCCAGTTAAGCGCTGTGGACTCAAAGCCAACACCCAACCTATCCAGGTACCCCAATGCCGTATATCCCCCATACCCCCGATGACGTGCGCGCCATGCTCGACGCCATCGGCGCCGACAGCATCGAAGACCTGTTCGATGAAATCCCCGCGCACCTGAAAGCCGCCGGCAAGCTCGACGCTCTGCCCGATGGCCTCAGTGAAATGGAAGTGACCCGGCTGATGAACGAGCGCGCGGCCATGGACGCCGGTGCGGTGAGTTTTATCGGTGCCGGTGCCTACCAGCACCACATCCCGGCGGCGGTATGGGAGATTGCCACTCGCGGTGAGTTCTACACCGCCTACACGCCCTACCAGGCGGAAGCGAGCCAGGGCACCCTGCAGGTGATCTATGAATTCCAGACCCTGATGACCCGGCTCACCGCCATGGACGTGAGTAATGCCTCCGTCTACGACGGCGCCTCCGGTCTGGCTGAAGCGGTGCTGATGAGCCTGCGCGCCAACCGCAAGAGCAAGTCCCGCAAGGTGCTGGTGCCGGCGGCCCTGAATCCGCGCTACACCAGCGCCACCAAGGCCATCGTGGAAAACCAGGATGTGGCCCTGGAAACCGTGCCCTTCTGCCAGGAAAAAGGGCAGACCCTGATCGATGCCCTCAAGCCCCACGAAGGCGAAGACTTTGCCGCACTGGTGATCAGTCAGCCCAACTATTTCGGCAGCCTGGAAGAGGTGGATGCACTCACCGACTGGGCCCATGCCAACGGCATGCTGGTGATCGCGGTGGTGAATCCCACTGCCATGGCGTTGATAACTCCGCCCGGCGAATGGGGCGAGCAGGGTGCCGATATCGTGGTTGGCGAAGGCCAGCCCCTGGGCGTGCCGCTGTCCTCCGGTGGTCCCTACTTCGGCTTCATGTGCTGCAAACAGAAGCACGTGCGCCAGATGCCGGGCCGCATCATCGGCCGCACCGTGGACATGGAAGGCAAGCAGGGCTTTACCCTGACCCTGCAGGCCCGCGAACAGCACATCCGCCGTTCCAAGGCCACCAGTAACATCTGTACCAACCAGGGCCTGGCCATGACCGCCGCCACCATCTACACCTCCCTGTTGGGACCGGACGGCCTCACTAACGTGGCCGCCCACTGCCACGCCAATACCCAGGCGCTGGCCGACAAGCTCACCGCCATCGACGGTGTGGAACGCGCCTTTACCGCGCCCACCTTCCACGAAGTGGTGCTCACCCTGCCGAAACCGGCGGACGAAGTGCTGGCGGCCCTGGCCGAGAAGGACGTGCTGGGTGGCGTCAGCCTGGCGAAAGACTATGGCATGAGCAACGCCATCCTGGTGAACGCCACCGAAGTCCATAGTGAAGGCGATCTTGATTTGTTTGCCGTTGCTCTTAAGGAGGTGCTGGCATGAGCGAGACACAACTGATTTTCCAACTGTCTCACCCGGGTCGTAGTGCCACCTCCCAGGCGCCCAAAGCCCTCAGCGACGATAAGCTGTCGGCGATTCCCGCGCACCTGCGTCGCAAGCAGAAGCCGGGCCTGCCGGAAGTGTCGGAAATGCAGGTGGTGCGTCACTACACCAACCTGTCCAGCAAGAACTTCGCCATCGACAAGCAGTTCTATCCGCTGGGCTCCTGCACCATGAAGTACAACCCCCGCGGTGCCAACCGTGCCGCCATGCTGCCGGGCTTCCTCAACCGTCACCCGCTGGCGCCGGAAAGCCACAGCCAGGGTTTCCTCAGCTGCATGTTCGAGCTGCAAAACTTCCTCAAGGAAGTGACCGGCATGAAGGGCGTGTCTCTCGCCCCCATGGCCGGCGCCCAGGGCGAATTCGCCGGCGTGGCCATGATCCGCGCCTACCACGATGCACGCGGTGATGAAGGCCGTACCGAGATCCTGATCCCGGAAGCCGCCCACGGCACCAACCCGGCCACCGCGGTCATGTGTGGCTACAAGGTGCGCGAAGTGCCCGTCGGCAAAGATGGCGACGTGGACCTGGAAGCGTTGAAAGCCGCCTGCGGTCCGCAGACTGCCGGTCTGATGATGACCAACCCCAGCACCTGCGGCGTATTCGAGCGGCAGATCGAAGCTATCTCCAAAGCCGTCCACGAAGCCGGCGGTCTGCTCTACTACGATGGCGCCAACCTGAATGCCATCCTCGGCAAGGTGCGTCCCGGTGACATGGGTTTCGACGTGATCCACATGAACCTGCACAAGACCTTCGCCACTCCCCACGGTGGTGGCGGTCCCGGTGCCGGCCCGGTGGGCGTGTCCGAACGCCTGCTGCCCTACCTGCCCACCCCCATGGCGGGCCAGCGCGATGACGGCAGCTACCACTGGATCGATACCGATACCCTGGATACCAGCATCGGTCACCTGAGTGCCTTCATGGGCAACGCCGGTGTGCTGCTGCGCGCCTACTTCTACGCCCGTTCCCTGGGCCGCGAAGGCATGATCCGCGTGGGCGAATTCTCCACCCTGGCCGCCAACTACCTGCTCAAGCGACTGGAAGCCGTGGGCTGCACTGCCGCCTACCCGGATCGCCGGGCCAGCCACGAGTTCATTCTCACTTTTGCCAAAGAAGCGAAAGAGCTGGGTGTCACCGCCATGGATATCGCCAAGCGTCTGCTGGACTACAACCAGCACGCGCCGACCACCTACTTCCCGCTGCTGGTGCCGGAGTGCTTCCTGATCGAGCCCACCGAAACCGAAAGCAAGGAAGCCCTGGACGCGTTCGTGGACGCCATGGCCGCCATCCTGGAAGAAGCGCGCACCGAGCCCGACATGGTGAAAGAAGCGCCCTTCACCCAACCGGTGCGTCGCCTGGATGACGTCAAGGCAGCCCGCGAGCTGGATCTCACCTGGTCGGAATCAGCTCCCTAGGACAGGACCGTTGGAGCCTTGCTCGCAAGGCGAATAAAACCCGGCGCATGCCGGGTTTTTGTTATCCGTTACCCCCGATCCAACGGACTAATCACCCCCAGCCCACCCCGATTCATCACATGCAGATAGCGCTCGGTGGTCGACACATCGTTGTGCCCCAGCAGCTCCTGCACTGTGCGGATGTCATAGCCGTTCTCCAGTAGCCTTGTTGCAAACGAATGTCTGAAAGTGTGTGGGCCGCAGAGTTTAACAATCCCGGCTTCCTGGGCGGCATTCTTTATCTGTCTGCGAATAGTGTCGGGGTGATGGTGGTGGCGGCGAATAATCCCAGTCTGTGGGTCTCGGGCAGGTTCGCGGGACGGGAAGATGAATTGCCAGCCCAATTGCGAGCCTTCACCGGAATACTTTCTCGCCAGCGCATAGGGCATCTAGGCAGGGCCAACCCCATTCTCCCTGTCCTGTTTGTAATAACTGGTGGCCAAGTCGATCTGGATCTTCAGGCGTTCATATAACTGGCTGGAAAGTACGGTGACGCGATCCTTGTTTCCCTTTCCTTCGCGCACAATGAGCTGGCCCTGGCCGAAATCAATATCCTTGATTCTCAGTCTCAAGGCTTCAGAAACCCGTAATCCGGAACCATACATAAGCTCTGCCATCAGCTTGAATGGATCGGTTAACTGCTCAATGATGGACCGTGCCTCCTCATCAGTAAAAACAACGGGAGGCCTGCGATACTTGCGTGATTGGCGAAAGTTCAAGGCCGGGAAATCAATTTTGAGGAATTTGCGATAGAAGCAGTTCAATGCATTCAGGGCAATCTTCTGCGTGGCCGGGCTGCAATGCCGCTGTGCAGCGAGATAAGTCAGGAAGGCTTGTATTTCCGGCGTGCTCATTTCGCGGGGGTGCCTGCGGCCATGGTAACGGATATAGGTAATGACCCAATGAACATAAGTCCGTTCAGTCTGATAACGATAATGGTTGGTGCGTAGCCAAGCGCGAAACTGGTCAAGCAGCCTTACCGGATTGTCTGGAATGGAAACTGGAATATCTCTGGTTCTGTTATTCATGACGCTCTCCTGTCTCGTAGCAGGCTGCGGTCAGACGAGGCCGTGCTCAACAGAAAGGGGCGTAAATGCCTGTAGGAGATGTCTTAAAGTTTGCTAAATCGTTGATATTTGGTTCGGCTTGCGACTTAAATATGCTTGGAATCTCCGGAAATAGGCCGCTTGTTCGAGTTTTGTCAAACAGGAAGGGTTCTCATTTTTTCATTAAGGCCCTGAGAGTTATGGATTTTTCGGCATTTTATCGCGTAGTCTGTCAAGAATTATGTCGAAAAAAGATATGTCGAACCGTTCGACTGAATACGCTGTTATGTGAAAGGGTGGAAATGATCGCGTTCATCGATTTAATAATGAAGGGTATCTTCTTTGTAATGATGGTCTCTGTGCTCTTTTACTTCGGGTATGCACTTGCAATTTCAAAATGTAAACCATTTGAGTTTCACGGTATATGGTCGAATAAGCAGCTAAAGATCGTTGCTGCCAGGTGTTTTGAAGGTAGGCATGTCAATCAATTCGTTACAATTGTTAAAGTGTTTAAGTGCTCATTTTTAAGTTTAATTTTGCTTATGGTGCTGCAAGGTGTTCTTGGTAAATTCACATAACAAGTTTCTGCACTCGGACACATACTGCTACGCTCGTTTTTGTGTCTGTCGCTGCGCTCCATTTTTACACAAAAACGCTCTCCGCAGTATGTGCCGGTGAGCAAAGCGTTATACCTAAAGGACATTCATGTCAGCGATTTATGAAGTGATACAAGAAAATCCCGAGTATTTCGCATGGGCATTTGGTGTGGTGAATGTTCTGTGGGGCTTGTTTGTTTATTTCAACAAGCAGAGTCATGACAGGGCAATGGCTCGATTGAAAAGTGATTTGGGTCTGGAAGCTGAAAGAAGGAAAAGAGTCTTCGAATTAAAGGCAAGCCAATACGAAACATATGTGGCTAACTTGGATTCTTTCGGGAAAAAGCATCAGGTTGACCTTCCCGCACGCATGCGTCCGATCTTTGATAAATATCTAAGTGACTACCTTGCTGCAACAGAGTCTGCTGACAAACAACAAGAACATCAGGTGATAACTTGGTTCGGTGGGCAGATTTCAGCCTTGATGCAGGAAGGGCTCGACGATGTATTGAAGCTACAAGCGGAGTCAAATCGGTTAAAACTGACCGCCACGGATGAAATGATTGATACTTTTTCTGAGCTGGAAGTTCTAACCAAAGCCTCAATGGACAAAGCAAATGAATTTATGGGGCAGTTTACCGAGATCGTACTGACCCAAGACCACCAACGTACGGAACGATATCAGGCAGAACTAAAGGAGCTTGGCCGGAAAACTCAAGAAAAAGCCAGCCAGCTCATGCAACAAATGAGAGCGGAGCTCCGCGCAATTTAGGTATAACCAGTGGGTGAAGCCGACCGGTACTACGCTGCGCTCCGTCCCGGCGGCTTACCCAAGGCGTTAGAGTTGTAATGTATGGTGACTGAAAAGATATTTTGGGGTGTGATTGCGGGGGCTTATGTGGCTCTAGTGTATTATCGGCGCCATGAGGAGAGAGATCCGGGGGGTAATCTTTTTGCTTTCTTTCGAGGGCCTCGATGGCTTTCTCCTACGCTCCTTTCCTTGTTTATTTATTCACTGTATAGCGCGCTCTTTACATATTCGCATGTTGATATTTTAAGTAAAGCAGTAATGCTGGGTGTAGGCGCTATTCTTGGGTTGGTTCCTGCTATCTACTTTTGGTTTAGGCGTGTGACTCTAAAAGGTGATGTCATTGAGGCAGTTGGCCCATTTAATGGTGTAAAGCGAATATATTTAGATGATGTGGTGGGAGTGAAATCTGATTTAGAAAAGGGGGTTAGCCGTTGGACTCCTGGAAGTGGTACCGAGGTATGTAGTGCTGATAGCAAGATTCAGATAGAGGGATTTCTTTCAGGCTACAAACCTCTGGCGCAGGAGATAGTGGATAAATTTAATGCTAGAAACTCTAACAAGAAGATGCACGGCGACAAGCGCGTGATCTAGGCGTTAAGTTCTTATGAATGACTCTGTACCCGACATCGTTATAGCTCAGAGAATTCGGAATAATTTGATTCAATATTTCGAGCTGGCTAGCAGTGAGCATGATTTGTTGGAATATCAAAGAAATGTTCCAATTGCACAAGTTCTTGTCGAATTAGTTGAACAGCTGGAAGACTCGTTTGTTTTCGAGCATGTAAAAGATGGATGGTATGTTGAACCTACATATACTCAAGAAGAAATTAACGCTGTTCTTAATTTCAAAGAAATTTGGGAAATGTTAATAGATATGCCTGATTATGTAGATTCGATAGGTGATTTCTTATCATCCAACTATTGGCCGCCCTTCCAGAGGGAAGCTGAAAGAGCATTAAAAGTATTTATGAAACGTGGTTATTTATCCGAAGATGAACCAGAACTTAACAAGTAGCTTCACCGGACTCCGTAAACTGTCACGCCTTTTGTTCCAAAAGTCGCGCCAATTTACTCTGCCGGTGAGCTAGGCGTTATAAGCTCCTATGAAAATTGAAGTGGTACGTGAAGCTTGCTGTTCTCAAGATGACCAGTTAGGCCCTCTTTCTATCGAAGTAGACATTCCTGAGAGGGCTATGGTTTGGGAGCTAGCGAGAGAAATTGGAGAGGCTAATTTTCTTCAATTCAGCGGAACTCATAGAATCATTGATGTTTATTGTGCTGGAAAACATCTGTTCAGTATTCCGGCTGTGGGAATAGAGGGTGGTCGTGTTGAGTACGTTGTTAGCAGGAACGATATGGCCAGTAATTACCTTCGAGAAAACAAGGTTCAATGCACCTGGCCCCCAGGCTTATAACAAGCGGCGGAAGGCGGACAAAATTTCCGCTCGTTCCTCGCTTCAATTTGCCCGCTTCGCCTGGCGTTATGTGAAAGGGTGGAAATGATCGCGTTCATCGATTTAATAATGAAGGGTATCTTCTTTGTAATGATGGTCTCTGTGCTCCTTTACTTCGGGTATGCACTTGCAATTTCAAAATGTAAACCATTTGAGTTTCACGGTATATGGTCGAATAAGCAACTAAAGATCGTTGCTGCCAAGTGTTTTGAAGGTAGGCATGTCAATCAATTCGTTACAATTGTTAAAGTGTTTAAGTGCTCATTTTTAAGTTTAATTTTGCTTATGGTGCTGCAAGGTGTTCTTGGTAAATTCACATAACAAGTTGCTGCACTCGGACATATACTGCCACGCTCATTTTTGTGTCTGTCGCTGCGCTCCATTTTTATACAAAAACGCTCTCCGCAGTATGTGCCGGTGAGTAAAGCGTTATAAGCTCGTTTACCCATGAGATATTTTTTAGCAGTTGTAGCGAACATATTTATTCTTGCTATTTCGGTAGTCGGGCTAATGTTTACCTGTATGTGGGGCTGCCCCAATACGGGCATACAGCTCATGTTCAAAATTTCTTCGGCGTGCTTGTTGGTAAGCCTTGGACTGCTCATATATCTTTGGGTAACAAGCAAGAGCAGCAAGAAACCTACAGGCGGTCATTAATGCTGTCCCAAAATCTTATAACAAGGCCAGGCAGCATCGCCCCTTCGGGGCTTGACCTCGCTACGCTCGACCGCTGTTGGCGGCGTTATGTTTTCGAGAGATAGATGGGCACAGAAATAGTAGTAATTACAATAGCTAATTTATGGCTCATGGCTTACGCACTAGTAGTGCGGGTAGTACGCTTTATACTTGTAAAATACGGCATGGCTCACTCTGATCTAGGTGTTCTTTACAAGTCTCATGCTGTTGCCGTACTCAGTCTTTCCTTGCTTCCCTCATTAGTGTTTTTGTGGGCTATTAGTGACGATTACAGCTTTGCCATTAGCTATATCCTTATTATTCAACTACCCATAATTCTATTAACTATGTGGCTTCTTATGCCGGCCGCGGCCTGGAAAAATATAACAAGTCAATTAACTTCGCGCCTTCGGCGCCGGACAGCCTAACGGCTGCCGGTTATTGAGGCGTTATAGAGTGAGCTGGGAGGGCTGGTGTGTAGGTTCCTGAAATGGATTCCGCTAATACTAATAATTGCTTTTGTCGGCAGGGCAGGGATTCTTTTCTGGCATCAGAATGATATTGAGGGCGAGAGGAGCAGGGAATTTATTCTTTCTAATGAAGAGGTTGGCCTGGCATCAGGCGGGTTGTCAGAGATCATTTTTAGAAGAAAAGTTTCCTACAATGGCTCTTCGTCAGACCCATCTTATGTTGAGTTTCGTTATCGTGTCATTGGTAACAGAAATGATCTATCTGTAGTGGTCAGAGGCTACGGCGAGCCGCCGAAATATTCGGTTCGTGAAATGGAAACTCTATAACAAGGGCCTGCAAGCCGACCTTCGGCGGCTGAGGCAGGCGTTAACTGCTTATGAAATTGAAGCGAGTCATATACGAACTCTATGAGGTAGATCTCAGATCCCTGAATGATCATCCTGGGTGGCATGAAATAGATCGAGAGATATACCTAGAGTTTGATAATGGAGATAGGAAGTACTTTTCCTGGTGCAGCGAGCCAGTCCAGTACTCAGTTGGCATTCAAGATCATCGTTTTAATTTGAATGAGCCTGATCATGTTATTGATGTCTCAGATTGGAGTATGTGGCGAGGCTTAATTGGAAATGAAGTTGAGGTCATTGGCCATGATGAATCTCATCAAGTAATGGAGATCAGGGGGCAGAGCCAGTCTGTGTATCTATCTAGCCAAGAGCAAGGATCATGGTTAGCAGACGTTTTGCATGTATCAGCCACGCTGCCGGAGTTTGGCAGTTAACAAGGCGCTGCTGCCGACAAGCGGCAGAGCGCAGCGTTATGCAGGAAAAGAAATTGAGTCTATCTATCTCCTATATCGTTGAAGATGCCGGGTGGGCCAAAATCACCATTTCTGATGGTGATGAAGAGATAGAGAACGACGTTTCCTATTTGCATGACAGTCTTCGGGATCTTGCAAACCTTGCAATAGAAATGAGATCTGGCGCTAATACCGCGAAAGCGATCTTCATGGATGAGCCCGGTGAGCTCCAGCTGGTAGTAACTAAAAATCAAAACCAAATAGACTTTGAGGCGCGCTGGTTCAAAGATTGGCAGAGTTGGGGGCTAACCTCATTATCAGATTACGATGTTTGGCTTAGGGGCGAGGCCACGGTGCAGCATCTTGTTGAGCAGGTAACCGATGTTCTGAAGCAAATCCATAAGGATATCGGTCCCAAGAAATACAAGGAAATGTGGGTTGAGCACGAGTTTCCCTTGGAACAATACCGGAAACTCATCAATGCATAACCAGGGGATGAAGCGGACCGCATTTTCGGCGCGGCGCGCCTCCAAATCGGCCGCTGAGCCCGGGCGTTACACGGCAAGGAAATATCGAGCAGATGCCAAATTGTAATTTCTATGCAATAGACAATGACTTCATAGAGATACTTAACTTCATCTTTGATGAAATGGAATGCAGAGTTTTCGAATCATACTCTGAATATGAAAAAGACCTTGTTGAATTTTCATGCACCGGTGAAGTTTTTGACTATTATCAGCTAGCAGAGTTTTCAAAGACTCCAAAACGCTCAGCAAATCTTATGCTATGGCCTGTTAAGGCATCTGAAAATGTGAAGGTAAATCGAATTGAGTTAAACCCTAAAAAGTGTCAGGGCGCAACACACAGATATCGTGTCGATGGCTGGGGGCTTATATCTCTTGATCTAAAAGGCATCAATAAGGTTGGTTTGCAATATAGCCATACCAACCATAACACAGAGAAACGGGCTACCGCTTGGGAGCCTAATTATAGTGATGTTATGGGTTCACCATCCGAGTGGGATTGGAAAACTGTTTCAAGTACATCTCGGAAGCTAAACAATTTTATAAAGAAAAACTCAAATAAAAAGGTCGGCCCTATGCCTGTAATGCAGTGTGCCGAAACAGTAACCCTGGCCGGTGTTTGAGGCGTTATGCGAAAAGAGAGGTATGACCATTCTTAACGAAATCAAAGATTCTTGGGGCTGGGTTGGTATAGAGCCTAAAGAAGTCGTTATTGAGAATGACTTTGGCAACCTAATCGTTAAAGATTTCAGTGATAGATTTTGGCGGATTTGCCCTGAAGACGTCTATTGCGAGATCATTGCAGAGTCAATTGATGAATATAAAGCTCTAATAAAAAGTGAAGAGTTTCTCGAAGACTGGTTTATGTCAGCTATGGTCCAAGAGGCCGAAGCGGCGCTTGGAAAATTGGAGCCAGGATGCAAATACCACATGGTGATTCCGGGCGTGTTAGGCGGTGAGTATGGTGGCTCAAATGTAAAGATAGCGCCGCTGCTAGAAATTATTAGGTTTTCTGGTGATCTCGGTAAACAAATTGAAGATCTTCCTGACGGCGCTCAAATTGAGCTCGAGGTGGTGCCGTGAAATCGCATAACAATGTGCTGCAGCTGACGTCTTACTTTATGCGCGTTTTGCGCGGTCGCTACGCTCCTATTTTCGCGCAAAACGCGCATAAAGTAAGACGCCGCTGAGCACGGCGTTATGTAAGAAAAGGGAGTGAGTCTTGCGTCAATACAACAGTGTTCAGATAAAAGTCCTGCATAGAGTATTTAGTGCTTCGGACGTATCGTTGGGCGAAGAGATTCCTGCTGTTGGAGACATGGCAACTATCATTGAGGTGTATGAGTCTCCGCGAATGGCGTACGAACTAGAGTCGGTCGCGCCCGATGGAACAACTAGGTGGATGGCTACTTTTGAGCCGGGAGATGCCGATTTTGATATCATTTCCCGCTATACATAACAAGACAGAGCACGCGACAAGCGCGTGTCCGCAGCGTTATGTTTCAGGGAGGGAAGTTTGCGATCACCTCAATCCGTTAAGGCGCTTGAAGATCTGGGTCGAGTGCGTTTGTCTGATTCATTTTTCATGAGGGATTTCTTGTACTCGGAAATATCCCAAATCGAATGCATTCCAAACGTTCCAGAATATCCTGAAATAGCAATTGAGGCGGGGCGTGGCCTGTGCCAAAACGTTCTCGAGCCCATTCAGGATGCTTTGGGGCGCATTTCAATCAGGTCTGGATATCGCTCTCCAGCTGTCAATGCAAAAGGTGCAGAGAACAAAAATCAATACAATTGCTCAAGCAATGAATCGAATTATGCTCACCATATTTGGGATTATAAGGATAAGAATGGGGAGATTGGCGCCACGGCTTGTATCGTGGTGAATTCGTTTGTTGACTACTACGAGAAAACAGGTGATTGGCAGGCACTTGCGTGGTGGATTCATGACAATGTTCCTGCATACTCATCAATGTATTTCTTCCCCAAGCTTGCCGCAGTCAATATTCGCTGGAGTCAAACGCCTGAGAAGTGCATCAAAAGCCACATCCCTCCGAAAGGTATTCTTAAAAAGCCCGGGAAGGAAAATCACAATGGAAAGCATGAGTCGTTCTATTTGGATTTCCTGCGTAGCGTCAGAACATAACCCGTGCAGGCACAGCGAAGCCCATTACATTGTGCCTTCGGCTCCATTCCGTGGGCGCGCTTGCTGCAAGCGTTATATTTCTCTGAGGTAGTCAAATGAGCCACTGCCCATTTTGCCAAATAATCGAAGGTAATCTTGAGGCCAGCGTTATCTACGAAGATGATGTCTGTTTAGCGATAGTGCCTTTGCATGCACCCTATCCCGAATCGGCGGTTGTGTTTCCAAAGGAGCACATTGACCACTTCACCGACTTGCCCAAAGATCTTGCAAATCACGTTATGGGTGTCGGCTTTGAGATCGGTCAAAAGATAATGAGTATGTACAGTCCTGGTCGTGTTGGCATGGGGGTTCACGGCTATGGGGTTGCGCACGCCCATTTCAATGTGTTCCCGCAAAACCACCCTTACGATGTCGTATTCAGAAAAATGGCTTACGTCAAAGAAGGCGAAGTAAGGTTTGGTTTCAAGAATCTGCCCGTTCCATCAAGAGAAAAAATGGATGAAATTGCGGCCACACTCAAGATCGAAAAATAACGGTTTTTGGAGTCCGTGACTGCCTGGGGCGTCCACCTAGCCCCCCTGCCTTGTCGCTGATCAATAACAGCGTCGATGCTACTGAAAAACTCACTTCATACCGCGGTCATTTCCTGCGCTCACCTTTCCGGATCAGACTTCGTCTGTCCTGCGCTTCGCTTTTGACGCGGAAGTTTCTGTCTGGATGCCGCATGGCTTCTCCGGTGAAGATGCCGGATTGAGCTCGACTTGCTGTTGTCCTCCCTGCCTTTTCTGGTACGTTATTATCAGTGCAACCGTCGGCAATGTGAAAATTTCATGAATGCCATTCCTGGTCCGGGGCAGTGCTAACAGGATTTAAAAATTACTGGCGTTCATTTTTGTTAGCATTGGGCGGTTACTTTTTTTGGAGGGGCCTTGCCGGTCTTTCTGTGGCTAACCCTGTCATCAAGGATGAGTATTATGACGGACAAAAGCACGCTACGTTCCTCTACCATTCTGTTTCCGGTTTTCATACCCGCCGTTGTGGTGTCCTTTCTTCTCATTGTGGGAACCATCAGTAACCCGGAACGGGCGGGTGAGGCCTTTAGCGCGGCGCAAGCCTGGATTACCGCCAATTTCGGCTGGTTCTATATGTTGGCGGTGGCGCTGTTTCTGATTTTTATTGTCGGCGTGGCCATGACCCGCTGGGGCAATATCAAACTGGGACCAGATCACGGTGAAGCGGAATATTCGTTCCCGGAATGGTTCGCCATGTTGTTCTCGGCAGGCTATGGCATTGCGCTGCTGTTCTTCGGGGTGGCAGAGCCGGTGCTGCATTATGCGGAACCGCCGGCGGGCGCTGCACAGACCGTGGATGCGGCCAAGCAGGCCATGCAGATTGCCTTCTTCCACTGGGGGTTTCATATCTGGGCGATTTACGGCCTGGTGGGCCTGGTGATGGCGTACTTCGCGTTTCGTCATGGTTTGCCCCTGTCCATGCGCTCGGCGTTCTACCCGCTCATTGGGGAACGTATTTATGGACCTATCGGCCATGCCATCGATGTGTTCGCGATTCTCGGCACCATGTTCGGTATCGCGACTACCCTGGGTTTGTCCGCGGCGCAGATCAATGCTGGGCTGAATTATCTGTGGGGTGTGCCGGTGGCCACCTGGGTGCAGATCACGGCGATTGCCATTGTCACCGCCCTGGCTACCGTCTCTGTGGTAGCGGGCATGGACAAGGGCGTGAAGCGCCTGTCCATTCTGAATATGGTGCTGGCCGTGGCGTTGATGGCTTTTGTCTTCGTGGTGGGCCCGACGATTCATATTCTGGAAAGTTTCCTGCAGAACACCGGCAGCTACCTGAGTGGCATTGTCGAGCGGACCTTCAACCTGCAGGCCTACACCCACAGCGACTGGATCGGTAACTGGACCCTGTTTATCTTCGGCTGGACCATCGCCTGGGCGCCTTTTGTGGGGCTGTTTATTGCCAAGATCAGTCGTGGCCGCACCATCCGCGAGTTTGTGGTGGGGGTGATGCTGGTGCCGTCCCTGTTTACCTTCCTGTGGTTCTCCGTGTTCGGGGATACGGCGTTGAACATGATCATGAATGAAGGGGTAAGTACCCTGGTCGGCGATGTGCAGACCGACAAGGCGGTGGCGCTGTTCAAGCTGTTTGATGAGTTGCCGCTGTCCACCTTGATTTCCTTCCTGGCGGTCCTGTTGATTGTCACCTTCTTCGTGACGTCATCCGACTCCGGTTCGCTGGTGGTGGATTCCCTGGCCTCCGGTGGCGTGCTCAATACGCCGGCCTGGCAGCGGGTCTTCTGGGCGGTGCTGGAAGGGACCATTGCGTCGGTGTTGTTGCTGGCTGGTGGTTTGCAGGCGTTGCAGACCATGACCATTGCCAGCGCCTTGCCCTTTGCCATCATCATTATCCTGGCTGCCGTGGGCATGTGGCGGGCGCTGGTAATTGAAGGGCATCGCGAAACCAGCTTGCAAATGCACATGGCCACGCGCCGTCACCTGACCGGTTCCCAGTGGCGCCATCGTCTGAAAGGCATGATGGACTTCCCTGGCCGCGACAATGTGGAAGGTTTCATTCGCGGTAAAGCCATGCAAAGCATGGAAAAGGTGGTCAAGGAAATGAAAGAAGCGGGTTGGGATGCCCGGGTGCTGTTTGATGACAACCTGATTCGCGCGGAACTGCAGGTAAACCGTGAAGGCCATGTGGGCTTTGTCTATGACATCCGCCTGGTCAGCCAGCCGGTGCCCGGCTTCGTGACCGCCGGTGGCGCGTCCACGGTGATGAAAGAGGAAAACTACTACCGGGCAGAGGTATTCCTGCGTCGAGGCGGTCGCTCCTATGATGTGTTCGGCTATGACGAGGATGACATCATTCGCGACATCCTGGACCAGTTCGAAAACTACCTGCACTTCCTGGATCTCACCCCCGGCAAGTTGCCCTGGGAAATGGGGGAGCACGATGACCTGCTCCATCCGCCGGAGGATGATGAGGGAAAAACGGAAAAGTAGGGCGGCTGGCCGGCTGTCTCACTTAACACGGTGCCCCTGTTGGGGCACCGTCTTGCCTGACAAGGCAGGCATCATGAGGCTGCGGCATTCTCCAGCATTGTGATGTCGATGCTGCAATGGATGGCAAGCCGTGCGCCCTTGGCTTCGGATTCTTCGATCAGGGCGGCCAGTGCTTCCTTGGTCTGCATCAGCTCCTCAATGCGCCTGGAAACCACGGGATTATCCGCGCCCAGGCGTTCGTTTCCGCTCCATCTCTCCAGTTGATGAAACTGGATTTTGTTGTTTATCAACGCCATCAGGATGGTCTTGGCATCATCGGCGGAGAACTCGCCGCTGATGAGTTTATGACTGGACTGTGGGGTGTGGCTCGACATGATTCTCTCTCCCGTTGGTCAAGGCATTGAATGATCGCGTTACGCTGGATAGCCGGGATTACCAGGCTATCCAGCGGTTCTGTTGGTACTGCTCTACCTGTTCACCCTGGACGCGGAACAGATAAAGCCATTGGTGGTTGACCAGCTGGCGCACGACTTCGTGTTTCTCGATCACCTGGGCAATCATTTCCCGGGGGGCCTCGATGAACACGCTCAGCCGCACCGGGGTGTGCTGCCAGTGTTCGCCGTCATGCACGGACTGGATCGGCAGGCCGATGCGCAGGTCGCCGCCGTTGCCTTCAAAGACGCCCAGTTTTCCGCCCACCACGTTGTGCAGTGTCTTGTTGCCGCTGCCGAAGCGCAGGTTGTCGACGGTGGAGGCGAAGTACTGCATGTTGATCCAGTTCGCCACCACCATGGGGGCGGTCATGATCTGCTCAAGCCGTTCTCCGTCCGGGTCACTGCGGTAATCGTAGTCATGCAGAAAGCTGCGACCCTGCAGGTCCAGGCCCCGTGTCCGTGACCGTGGCGCGATCATCATGGCGGCGTTGTTGGCCAGGGCCCACTCCGGCCGGGTCTGTGACCAGTCATTGGCCCGCTGACGCAGTGCCCGGGACAGGGCATCGGGCTTGTCCTGCAGGTGGGCCAGGCCCAGTCTCGTGGCTTTTTCGGCACTGGCGCCGCTTTGTGCCCGGCGCAGGTGCTGCTGGATGGACGCCAGGGCGTCGCGGTGGCTTTCCGGTAGCCGGGCCAGATCAAACAGGGTGACTTCCTCGGTGAGGGTGTTGTGCAGGCCGGCCAGGAAATGGGTGCTATCGGGAATCGCAATGCCCGCATCCTGCATCCGTTCCCGCACGGCCGGATCGTTGAGCAGGTTGGCCAATGTCCGCGCATTCACATCGCCGCTTTGCCCACAGCATGCGCCGCAATCCAGTGCCGCCTGATGCGGGTTGTTACGGGTCTGGCTGCCATGGCCGAGCAGCAGCACCAGGGGGGCAAAGCCGGAGGTCAGCCCCATGCCGGTGAGGATTCGGCAGGCGAGTTCGGCCTGCTGCTGCGTATCGCCCGCGGTGGCGCTGTCCAGTCGCGGGCTGAGCGCAGCAGCGTCCTTGCTGGACAGACCGTTCCGGGTCTCCGCCACCAAGGGGGCCTGGCTGGGCAGGGTCTGCTTGATCAGCTTGAACAGGTAGCCCAGCCCCAGCGATTCCACCAGCACAAAGCCGGACAGGGGCATGGCCTTGAAGCGGCTCCAGCTGTGGTGGTGGCGCAGGTGGGATTGCCGCTTGCGGGTGATGGCCTGGTCCCGGCTGTCGCTGCCGCTGGTGTCGGTGACGCTCATGGCCGGGCTCAGCAAGCCGGGTAACTGGGGCCGCTGCAGATCAGTACCCAGGGGCTCATAGCGGATGGGCAGGCCGAAAAAGCCGGCAAAACCCAGGGTGTGAATATGCGGGGACTGGGCCTCCAGGTGACGCCGGAACACTTCCGAGCGCACATCAATGCAGAAGGCCGCCTGCACCTGGGGCAAGGCAGGGTCCGTGTTGCCATGATGCGCGGTCAGATTGCGAATCAGGGAGCGCTGGTAATGGATTTCCTGGGCCCGTTGCCAGATCAGTGTGGCGGGGACCGTGTCTACCTGGCGCAGATGGGCAGACCAGGCGCCTTGCCACTGTGTCCACGGGGCGTCCGGGGCGCGGCTGCCCCCATCGATCAGGCACTCCCAGCTGAGCCGGATGGCGAGGAGATGGACCAGGGTGTCGTCTTCCTCGCCGGCCAGTTGCGCCTCCCAATTCCGGTACGCGCACCAGGCGGCCCAACCGCTGATCCGCGCCAGCACGGCCTGCAGGTAGTGGCAGATATCCTCGCGGGGAATCCCCAGCTGCCGGATGGCCTGACGAATTTGCTCCCGGGGTTGTGTGGCCAGCTGGCTGGCCCTTGCCGACAGTTGCGGCGCCTTCATCAGCATGGCGATGCCGTGATCCGTGCCCACGGAGTTGCGCCATTGCGGGTAGAGCGGCGCCGACTGGCTGGGGCGCCACTGTGACTGATGGTGATCGAAGTAGGCGGCACAGAACTGGGAGATCTGGTGGGTGATGGTGTCACACCAGGCCGGTTCGGACTGCAGATCCCGGTGTTTGTCCAGGGTATCCGACAGCAAGGGGGCTGGCGTCAGCGGCGCGGCCGGGGTCTCCAGGGCGTCCAGCAGCGCCTCAACAGATTCGCCCGGCGCCAGTTCATCCCGGGCCTGCGCCAGGGCGTCAGCATCAATGTCACCGGCCTGCCAGGCGTCCCGGTAGTCGCTGGCATCCAGGGCCATGGGGCTGCCGGCCAGCCGGGCCAGTTGCGTGGCGGTTTGCATAAAGGACAGATCCCGGTGCCCCCAGTACGGATTCACGGCGATCATCCGGTCCAGCGGCCAGGTAGGAGCGATCCGCGATACGGTGGTCTGGATGGCTGCCTCGATGTCTGCCTCAAGGCCATCATCGTGAACCTGATCTGCCAGGGCCTGTGTGCTCATGCCGGTTCTCCGTTGTCTGAGGCAAAACGATGGACCCGGGTCTGGGCCTGGGCCGGTTTCAGCTTGACGGGCCAGACCTGAAAGGTGACCCGGGTGAAGAGTTCATCCAGATAAAAACCGTGGTACGCCCAGGGATAGAGGGTAGTGGCGAGCTTGCCGTCGGGGTATTTCTGCAGCCAGAACTGCAGCCCGTAAAGGCCGGAGAAGCACAGGATAATGGCCACGGTTTGCAGCAGACCGACCGGACTGCTGTGAGGCGCAATGGCCGCAAACAGCACATGCCAGACCAAGTAAAGCTGGGTGAGCAACAGCACCATGAAGGCGCCGCGGGCCATCAGGCCGGCACGCCACCCCTGCTCGCCGCTGAGCAGCGGGCCCAGCCCCAGGGCGACGATGACCAGCGCGGCAACCGGCACCGACAGCGCCGGGAAAACGCTCTGCCAGCCCCACAGCGATGCACCAACCAGGGCACCACTGAGCAAGCCGGAGGTCAGGTAATGACCGGACCAGCCACGGTCGGCCCCACCGGTGAAGTACGCCTGTTGCCGAACCATGGCCACGGTTTCCCCGGCGCTGAGGAAGGCATGGGCCTTGTACAGGGAGTGTGCCAGCAAATGCAGCAGGGCCAGCTCATACAGGCCCAGGCCGATTTCCAGCAGCATGAAACCCATCTGGGCACAGGTCGACCAGGCCAGCCGCACCTTGATGCTGACACGGGTCATCATCACCAGGCTGGCCAGCACCGCGGTGGTAGTACCGGCCAGGACCAGAATCCCTTGTGCAATGACCGCCTGATTAAGCAGGTCGGCCAGGCGGATCAGGATGAAGCCGCCGATATTGACGATACCGGCATGCAGCAGGGCGGAGACCGGTGTGGGCGCCTCCATGACCTGGATCAGCCAGCCATGCAGCGGCAGCTGTGCGGTTTTCAGGATCACCGCCAGCACGATCATCACGGCGGCCAACTGCAGTGAAAGGGGCAGGGCAGCCTGTGTCGCCAGAAACTGGCGCAGTTCATCGAGCTGCAGTGTGCCGCTGGCGTGATAAATCAGCGCCAGAGCCGCGAACAGGCAGAGTTCGGCAAGACGGCTGACCAGGAATTTCTTGTGGGCCACGATCTGGGCCGTTTTGCGTTCGCGGTAATGGGTCAGCAGGAAATGCATCCCGATACTGGTGCCGGACCAGGCCAGGGTGATCACCAGCAGGTGCTGGCTAGCCAGCAGCACACCGACACAGGCGATGGTGAACAACATGGCACGGATGAAACGCTGCTGCTGGCGCTCCCCTGTCAGGTAGCGGCACGAGAAATGGATGATGACCCAGCCCAGCAATGCCACCAGCGTGGCCGTGACCAGCCCGAGCGTATCGATGCCAGGGTTTCCCTCGAAGCTCCCGAATACGGCAATGATGGCGCCGCCAACACAGGCCAGCAGGCCCAGGCGTCCGGTGCTACGGGCGATGGCCCAATGGTGTCGGGATTGTGCCAATACCAGCAGCCAGCCGAGCGTATAAACGGCAGGAAGTAGCCATGCATTCATGTAAGCCAGCACGCTGGAACTCCTTTGCTAGATGGGCGACGGGCGAATCTTGTGCAAAGGCAGATGTTTTGTAAAATAGATAATTCATCTTGAATTGTTCACATTTAGAGAATGGTTAATGAGAGACCTGAACTTCCACCACCTCTACTACTTCTGGATGGTGGCCAAAGAGGGGCACCTGACGCGGGTGGCGAAGCAACTGCATGTCTCCCAGTCCGCCCTGTCCTCGCAGATTCGACAGTTGCAGGACCAGCTGGGCCATGAGCTGTTCACCCGGGAAGGCCGGGTACTCAAGCTCACCGAAATCGGCCATGTGGTGCTGGAATATGCGGAAAGTATCTTCAACCTGGGCAGTGAGCTGCTGTCGCTCACGGAAAGCAGGGATTTTCTGCAACTGCGCAGGTTACGTGTGGGCTCCGTGGCGACCCTGTCGCGGAATTTCCAGGAAAACTTCCTGCGCCCCATCATCAGTGAGCCGGAAATCCGGCTGGAGATACGCTCTGCGACCCTGGAAGAACTGCTTGAGCTGCTTCGCATGCACAAGCTTGATGTGATTCTCTCTAACCGCGCTGTAGTGTCGGATTCGTCGGCAACCCTGCAGTGTCAGAAAATTGCGGAACAACGGGTCTGTATTGTCGGCCCGCCCGGTGCGGCGGCAAGGAAGTTCCAGTTCCCGCAGGATCTGGCCTCAGCCAGATTGTTATTGCCGGGCCCGAGTAGCGAAATCAGAAGCCAGTTCGATCTGCTGATGGGGCAGCTGGGGGTCAAGGTGGATGTGGGGGCCGAGGTGGATGATATGGCGATGTTGCGGCTGCTGGCGCGGGATTCCGGGGCGCTTGCCCTGGTGCCGGAAGTGGTTGTGCAGGATGAGCTGCATAACGGCACCCTGGAAACCTACTGGGTGCTGGAGGATATCGTGGAGCATTTCTATGCGATCACGGCCGAGCGCCATTTTGAGTTGCTGCCCTTGAAAGCCTTGCTGGAAAAATCCCGTGGCGATGTCGCCTGACCGTGTTCGCTGCAAGTGTCCCGTGACCGGGGAAAACTCAAGTCGAACGCCGCTGCTTGGCCAGTTTCTCCAGCCACATCAGCGTGTCCACCTGGGTGACCAGATGATCCAGGTAGGCCGGGGAAAGATCGCGCAGGGTTTCCAGGGCGCGGCTGACCAGGCGATGGGAATTGAGCGGGCCGGCGTCGCTGGGGGTCTGGTGAATGGCCTGCTCGATGCGCTGACGCTTCCGCTGGCTGTGCTGTTTGGCGCGCACCTGGCGCAGGGCTTTCAGTTCCCGGGGGCGGCCGTCCGTCACCGGTGCGCTGGGCGTTTCCACCCCGTGGCTGGCCAGCACGCGCTGTTCCTGCTGTCGTAACAGGGCAATGACCGGGTCGCTGTCCGGCTCTTCCTCTTGGGCGTCCTGGCTGCTTGTATAGCTTTCCTGCAGGGCCGTGAAAGCCGATGGGGCCTGTGAGGTTTGACGGCTGCGAAGATGCCGCAGCAGGGCTTTCAGATCGCCTTGTTCCCGCAGAGCCGCAAAGCTGTCGGTCAGCCCATGCTCTGCCAGCTGCGCATCCAGCTGGGCCCCTTCGCGCTGAAAGTCCTCCTGAAAACCTGTCAGTGACGCGCGCAACCGCGCAAGCGGCGAGGGGCTCACCCGTGCCAGTTTCGCCAGGCGTTCGCTCTGGGCTTCCAGATAGCGGAAGCGGGCCGGGGCATAGCGGTGGGCGCCCTGTTCGCGCAGGGCCGCCAGCTGCTGGTGAATGGCACTGAGCGCGGTATCAGCCATTGCTGTCGGTTCCCTGTGCCTGTTGCTGGGCGGTCCGGGCCGCGGCGCCCTGGCGGGGCACGGTGGTCAACTCCACGCGACGGTTCTGGGCCCGGGTGGTATCGCTGTCGTTGGGCACCACCGGCTGGTGGGGGCCGAAGGCGGCGGCGAACACCTGGTCGGCGGGCATACCCTGGTTGATCAGGGTGCGCGTGACCGTGAGTGCCCGCTGGGCGGACAGGCCCCAGTTATCCTGGTAACGGCGGTTGCCACGCTGGATCGGCAGGTCATCGGTGAAGCCGCTGACCATCAGCAATTCATCGTGCTGATCCAGAAAGACCTGCAACGGTTTGGCCAGATCGCGCAGCAACTCCTCCCCCTCGGGTTGGAGCTGGTCCGAGTTGAGCTGGAACAGCACGCTGCCACTGATACCGATACGGCCGTCGCGGAAGGTGACCCGGCCACTGGCCAGGGGATCGGCCAGGGCCTCTTCCAGGGCCTGGCGGCGCTGCTCCTCGGCCACCCGCCGGGCCTTTTCCTCTTCCAGGGACTGGCTCAGTTCCAGCTGGATGCCGATGACCCACACCAGCACCAGCACCAGAATGCCCACCAGGGCGGCCATCAGATCGGAAAAGATGGCCCAGACCGGCGAGCTGTCGCTGTCGTGAAGATCGTCCATCAGTTGACCTCGCTGGCCGGGCGTTCTTCGCTCTGGGCCACATTCTTGCCGGCGCCGTTGAGTGTGCCCAGGGCATCAATCACTTCCTTCTGGGACGCCATGCTCAGCTCAATCACCTCACGGGCCTGCTCCACGTAGTAGTTGAGCTGTTCATCGGCCCGGGCAGAGGATTGCTCCAGGCGGCTTTCCACCTGTTGCAGGTTATCCAGCAGCTTGTCGTTGGCCTCGCTGAATACCTGCACGGCGGTGGCAAAGGCATCACTGAGGCTGGCCACCTCGGCGGCGCTGCCGGACACATCACCGGCCACCTGGTCGAGCTGTTCGCTCTGGGCGCTGACCTGCTGGGCGAAGGTGTCGCTGACCTGGGTGAGGGTGTCGCTGGCGGCGGTGATCAGGGTTTCGATGGCCTCGCGCTGGGCGCCGGCGGCATCGCGCTGGCTGCTGAGCAGGGTGTCCAGCTCGGCCATGATGCGGCGGCGTTCTTCCAGCAGCTCGTTGTCCCGTTCGCTGCTGCGGGTCATCTCTTCGCGCAGGCGGCTGATCACTTCTGCGGCGGCCTTCGGGGTCTCCGAGGCGGTCTCGATCAGTCGGGTCATGGGCGCTTCCAGGGCGGTGCCCAGGCGACCCAGGTGTTCGCTGACGGTGCCTTCCAGTTGTGCCAGACGCTCGCTGGCGGCCTCACTGCGGCCCGCTTCCGCATCCCGCAGGGCAACAAGCTCCTCGCGCACGGTGGCCACCAGGGTATCGATACCGGATTTCTGGCCGTCCAGCAGGCCGGCGGCGCTGGTCTGGAACTGCTGGTTGTGCTCGCTCAGGGCGCTGCGCAGTTCGCTGATCAGGGTGGCGCCTGATGCCTGCTGGGCGTCGATGCCGTCGCGCCACTGGGCGGCGGCTTGCTCGCTGACCGCCCGGAACTGGCCGGTGATGGCGGTGAGCTGTTCTTCACTGGTACGGGCCAGCTGCTGCTGGGTGTCGCGCACTTCCTGCAGCAGGCTGTGGCCGGTGTCTTTCTGTTCGGCCAGGCCTTGCTGCCATTGTTGCAGGGCCTGCTCACTGGCACTGCGGAATTGCTCGGCGATGGCTGCCAATTGCTGTTCGCTGGCGTTACCCAGTTCCGCCTGGGTGCTGCGAACCTGCTCCAGCAGCTGGCTGCTGTTGTCACGGAACTGGTCGTGGTGGGCGGCCAGGGAGGTGCTGATATCGCTGACCAGGCGGGCGCTGGTCTGCTGATGCTGATCGAGCCCCTGCTGCCAGTGTTGGGCGGCGGCTTCGGTGGTCTCGCGGAAGCGCTCGGTGAGGGTGGCGAGCTGCTTCTCGGTAATTGCGTTGAGCCGTTCGTGGGTGCCCTGTACCTGCTGGCTGAGGCCGGCGAGGGACTGCTCCATGATCGGCTGGATGTTTTCCACCGCCAGGCGGCTGCTGTCCGCCAGGGTTTCCTTGAGGGACTGGCTGACCGACTCCGCCAGGGTGCGGTACTGGTCGGTGAGGGTGTGATGAAAATCCTGCTGGTTACGGGTCAGGGAGTCGCTGAGCTGTTCGCCCATCTGTTCCATGCGTCCGGTGAGCCCCTGCAGGGCGCTGACCAGTTCCGGGAAGATGCGTGACTGGTCCTGCAGGGCGCTATAGGCGGACTGGCGCTGGTGATCCAGGGAGAAGGCATGCAGCTCCAGGTCCACCCGGTCGTCCAGCTTGCGGGACACGGCCATGCGGTCGCGGCGGCACAGGGCGGCGCTGAGACCGAGCATGGCGGAGGCGGCCACACCGGCAATAGAGGTGCCGAAGGCCAGACTGAGCCCGGCGATGGGGGCGGCCAGGGCGCTGCGGATGGCGGTCAGTTCGCTGCTGCCGTCCAGGGCGGTGGCGGCCCCTTGCAGCGTGACGATCATGCCCACGAAGGTACCCAGCAGCCCGAGCATGACCAGCAGGCCGGTCAGGTAGGGAGTGAGCTGGGGGCCGGGCAGCGGCGCCGGGTGGCCGTCGATGCGACGCTGCACCGCGTGGCGCAGGCTGCCGGGCAGGGCCTTGAGCCAGTGGTTCAGGCCGTCGCGGCTGTCGGGCAGATCCTCCAGTTGCCGGTCCAGGGTGGCGGTGGTGCGGCGAAAGCGCAGCAGTTCGGCAAAGCCCAGGGTGTAGGCGGCGGCGATGATCAGGGTCACGGTCAGGGCCACCGGGTTACTCAGAAAGGTGGCGGCGATCCAGACCACGGCGATGGCGCCGAGCAGAAAGGGGACAGCAAAAAGAAAGCGTCTCATACGGTCTTGCTTACCTCGTTATTGATGGACTGGGTGTCCGTCGCGTCAGCGGCGAGGGCATCCAGCAGGCCGAGTACCGGTTCCTGGCGGGCATCCAGCTCGGCGAGTAACAACAGTTGCAGTTCGCGCCGGAACTGACCCAGCCAGCCTTGCGGGCTGAGCCAGTCCTGGGCGGTGTGAAAGGGATCACGGGTATCCCACAGGGTGCGATAACGTTTTTCCAGGAAGCCGGGCAGGGCGCCAAAACAGTGACGGACATAGCCGGCCATACTTTGTTCAAACACCGCGTCCAGTTCCGCCAGCCGGGCCATGGCGTCACTGTGACTGCCAAGCAGCCGGCGGGCCCGCTGGCGCAGGTTGCTGAGCCCGGCGATCATCTGCCGTTGGTGGGCCTGGTAGAAACGTTCGTAGGCGCCGAAGGTGGGGCGCTTGTCGGCCGGGGCATCGTCCCTGAGCGGTGGCAGCGGAATCACCGAGGCGGCCTTTTCCCCGGCGAAACTGCGGCTCAGATGGGCCAGCAGGGTGTCGCGGGTTTTCAGCAGGTCCGCCTGCAGTCGCTCGGTGGCGTCCGGTCTGGCGTCGAACGGGCCCTTGGGGCGGTACTGGTTGGCCCCGTCCAGGGCGATGGCATCGGACAGATCGAACAGTCGCCCCAGACGCTCGGCAAAATCCCCATGGCTGGCCCGGGCGGCCTTGCGGTCCAGCTGGGCCAGCAGCGCCACCAGGCGGCTGCCGGCGGGACCGGATTGGGAGGATGTGTGCGTCCTATGCATACTCTTGGTTATCCATGCTGCAGGGTATACGCGAGCGAGCCGGCCATTCTAATCGGGAAAGGGCGGGGATGATAATGCGTCTGTCGGTTGCGCGCTGCTGGCGGCAGCGGGGACAGGGTGGTGAAATGGGTTCAGAAGGCGTTGACGGTGTTTCTGGAAACCGGGTCCGGGATTGAGCGGACTCGGGCTGGTAGTGGGTGGCGTACTGGGCGTACTGGAGGAAGCGAGATTGTGAGCGAGATGGGGAATCTGACCTTGATGGCGGACTATAACCGCTGGATGAACGAGCAGCTCTATGCCCTGGCAGCGCCCTTGGGCGAGGTGGCATTACGTGAGGATCGCGGTGCCTTTTTCGGCTCCCTGTTCGGGACGTTCAGCCACATTCTGGTGGCGGATATCATCTGGCTGAAGCGGTTTGCCCGGCATCCGGGGTGTGGTGCTGGCCTGGCATCGCTGGATAGGGTTGCCTGGCCGGAGGCCCTGGACGCTCAGCCCTGCGCGGATTTTGCGGCGCTCCGGGAGCGGCGCGGCGAACTGGATGCGCTGATTGCCGGCTGGGTGCCGGGGCTGACCCCGGCGGACCTGGATCAGGCGCTGGCCTACACGAATATGAAGGGGGAGCCGGGGCATCGCCGTTTTGGCAGCCTGCTGCTGCATTTTTTCAATCACCAGACGCATCACCGGGGGCAGATCACCACGCTGCTGAGCCAGGCCGGGGTAGCGGTCGGGGTGACGGATCTGCTGGTGCGGATCCCGGATCAGGATTAGCCATGCTGCATTGCGATGATCACGATTACCTGGAAATTGCCTGTACGTTTCGTCTGCCGGTCCGGCTGCTGTTGAAGGAGGGAGGCAGCCTGGAAGGTGTTGCACAGGATACCGGTTATACCCCTGACAGGCAGGAGTGTCTGTTGCTGGAGGTGGACGGTGAGCGCCAGCCTGTGATCATGGCGCAGATCAAAACGCTGATTGCCCTGCAGGATAATCCGCATTTTTCTGTGGTGGAGCTGGGATGACCCTGTCGCTTTGCCGGTTTGCCCTGGCATTCATCTGGATCTATCAGGGCATTGTTCCAAAATGGCTGGGGCCTCACGACGATGAGCTGACCATGAACCAGGTGTTGGGTGCCAGCCACGAACAGGCGGTGTGGATTGCCTATGGCGGCGGGGCACTGGAGGTAGGGTTGGGGCTGGCAATACTGGTGTGGTGGCGCCGCCGCTGGCCGTATCAGTTGTCGGCACTGGGTATCGGCCTGCTGTCCGTGTTCGTATTGTGGCTGGCGCCGCAGTTTCTGTTGGCTGCGTTCAATGCGGCGACGGTGAATGCGGCGATTCTGGCGTTGTCGATGATCGCACTGGTGGAACTAAGACGCTCTTGAAAAGGCGTGTCTGGTTGTGGAAAGGAGGCAGAAGGCCGTCGCTGATTCTGCGGCCTTTCGCCCACCTAAATCTGCGACTCGATGGGTAGCAGTGACAGCAACCAGACGCGAAAGCGTTGCCAGCCGGAGGTTTCCGGATCGCGGTCCAGGGTGATGGGGGTGCCGTCATCGGTGGCCTGCCATTGCAGCTGCTGTTCTTCATCCAGCGACAGTTGCCAGGCGGAATCGCTGGCCACCCAGCGATCAAACAGGTCGCTGAGTTGCTGATTGAGAGACGGGCTCTCAATCAGCAGACCCACCTCGGTATTCTGTATCAGCGAGCGGCCATCCAGATTCACCGAGCCAATGAAGCTGCGGTCATCATCAATCACCAGTGTCTTGGCATGAAGGCTGGCGCGGGACTCACCATGAAACCAGCGCATGCGCTGGGGCTGTCCGGCTTCCGCGCGCAATTCCCACAGTTCCACACCATGTTCCAGTAACGGCCGCCGATAGCGGGAATAGCCGCTGTGCACGATGGCCACATCCGTGGTGCTGAGGGAGTTGGTCAGGATACGCACGTCCACCCCGTCCGCCTCCTTGTCGGCAAACAGGGCCACCCCCCGTTTGCCCGGCACAAAATAGGCCGAGCTGATCAGCAGGCGGTTACTGGCGCTGTTGAGGATTCGCTTGAGGTCGTTCAGCAGGTACTGGTCGCGGGGGATGTCGGCTTGCGGGAGCACCTTTTCCGGAGGATCGGCATACAAGGTCGCCAGCCCCCAATCCAGCGGGATCTGACCGGCAATCAGTTGCCGGCCCAGGCTGGAGCCGCGCAGGGCATCGACAAACTCGCTGTCCTGCTGCTCCGCCAGAAAACCGCGCAGAAATTCCCGCAGCGCCTCCAGTGACATGTCCGCGTCGTCCGCATCCAGCACCCGGTCCACGGTCAGGGTGGCCCGGCTGTTCCAGTAGTCATCGAAACTTTGGGTGCCATCGCGCACGATGGGGCCGGCGGCGAGGACATCCACGTCCTGAAAATCCACCAGGGTGTTGGAAAAATATTCATCGGCCAGGTTGCGCCCGCCGGCAATCATCACCAGCGAGTCGGCCAGCATCAGCTTGTTGTGCATGCGGTGATTGGAGCGGCTGAAGGTGGCGGCCATTTCCATCAACCGCAGTGGGCCCTGTCGTGTCTTGACCGGGTTGAACAGGCGGATCTCGATGTTGGGGTGGCTATGCAGTATCGCAACCAGGGGGTTGTCCACCCGCGTGCCCAGATCATCGACCAGTAATCGCACCCTCACTCCCCGGTCCGCCGCTTCCAGTAACCGGCTGATGATGATTTTCCCGGTGGTGTCGTTACTGAAAATGTAATACTGCAAATCCAGTGAGGTCTGGGCCTGCTCGATCATGGCGACGCGGGCCACAAAGGCAGAGAGGCCATCATCGAGCAGATAGAAACCGGATTGCGCGTCGTTCTCGCGGTCTTTCAACGCTGCCTGTCCGGCGTCTGTCAGCGGGGTGTGGGCCGGTGGGGCCAGGGAATAGCTGGCCGTGCGCTCGCCGGGATCAAAACTGGCGCAGCCCTGGGCGAGGAGGACACTGACAATCAGGACTGCCCAAAGGGGGACGGGGTTACCATGGAACATGCGCGTGGCCCTGTTGCTTGCTAGTCGTCTTGATCGTTCTTGTCATCCATGTTCCGGGATGCCGTGCGGGCATCTTCCAGGGCAGCAAACTGTTCCGAAATCAGTGAGCCTACTTCCTGATTGACCTTGCGGATGGTGTCGTACACCAGGCCGATGGTCTTGCGTTGTTTTTCTTTCAGGCTGCCGGCCTGTTCTTCAAACAGGCCCAGTTTTTCCAGTGCGTCAAAGGGGAGCCCGGCGATATGCTGGTGCACCTCTTCCACGGTGGTGGCGCCGTCCTCGATGGCTTCCTGAATCATGTCCTTGAGCAGTTCTGCTCGTTCAACGGTTTTCTTCATTTCCTGAGTGACCTGTTGATGAAATCATTCATTGCAATGTAACGGAAACCCCCGGCTACAGCCACAATTGCGGGTTGTGACTGACCGATTGTCAGACGTAATAAACGGTTACAGGGCATTGCCTTGACCACCGTCGAGAAATGGGGCCAATCTGGACGCGGATTCATCGCAATCATGCAGAGACTTCCAAGGAGCCGCACCATGGAAAATGCCAAGCAGATGCTTGCCGACATCAAGGGCAAGCTGGATGAACTGGAAACGGAGCTGGAGCAATTGGAGGCTCGGGGCGTGGGCGCTAACGGCGATGCGGGTATCGAAGCGGAACGTCACCAGTTGGCGTTGCAGGATGTGCTCACGGATTTGCAGCAGCGAATTGATGAGTACCATGAGCTGGCTGACATGGATGCTGATGGCCAGGGCAACTGGCAGCAGCTGGACCGTGATCTGAAGGATCTGAATAACGATCTGTATGGCGCCAACTGACTGTCGACCAGGCGCATCCGCCATGTTGGCTCTGTCATGACCAGGGTGGCGCCACTTTTCTCTCTTGCCCGGTGTTTGCCATGACCGGGCTGAGTCTCCGTGCGGAAACCCCGGCGGATATTCCTGCCATTACCGCGTTGATCAACGCGGCCTTTGCCAATGTGACGCACAGCGATCAGCGCGAAGCCCAGATCGTTGATCTGCTACGCCAAGAGGATGCCCTGGTGGTGTCGTTGGTCGCGGTGCGCGATGGCGACCTCCTGGGTCATGTGGCGGCATCCCCGGTGACACTGTCCGACGGTAGCCGCCGCTGGTTCGGCATTGGTCCGGTGTCGGTCCTGCCGGACTGTCAGGGAGAGGGAATCGGCTCGGCACTGATGCAGGCGGCCATCGCGGCGTTGCGAGAGCAGGGGGCCGCCGGCTGTGTGTTACTGGGGGACCCGTCCTGGTATCTGCGCTTCGGCTTTGTGGCCACACCGTTGCTGCGCCTGCCCGGGGTACCGGCAGAATATTTCCAGGCGTTGCTGCTGGACGGGGACTGGCCGGATGCCCGGGTGCATTACCATCCGGCGTTTGCCGGCTGATTTCCCGGGTTACCTGACCAGCAGTTGTCCCAGCCCCAGCACGGCAATGAAACCGATGCTGTAGGCCACCAGCAGATACAGGAAATAGCGCAGATAGCTGACAAAGGTCAGTGCTTCCACCTTGCTCATGGCGATCACCCCGGCGGCGGAGCCGATGATCAGCAGAGAGCCGCCCACGCCCACCGAGTAGGTCAGCGACAACCATTCCGGCAGGGTCATCTCGATACCGGAATTAAGCAGTGCTGCGGTGAGCGGCACGTTATCGAACAGAGCCGAGGCGATTCCCACCAGGAAGTTGGCGGCCACCGGCGGCATAAGATCATACAGGGCCGGGAAGTAGGCCAGCATGCCCAGTTCCTTGAGCATGCCCACCAGCAGCAAGACCCCGAGAAAGAACAGCAGGGTGTCGAATTCGATCTTGCGGATATATTCCAGTACCGGTTCATCCTTGTTCAGGAACTGCACCACCAGGAACATCAGCGACAGACCAAACAGGAAGCACAGTACCGGCGGAATGCCGAACGCCACATTGGCGCCAATGGTGCCGAGGATGGTGGCAAAGAACAGCACGGCAATGACCTTGTCACCCCGGTCGATTGTGCTTTCCTGTTTCTGAATCACGACCTCACCGTTGAGCCCCAGTGACAGCATGCCGGCCAGCACGGCCACAGCGCCGGCCGCGGGCAGGCTGAGCAGTAGCAGATCGGGGATTTCCACCTTGTCGGCCAGGAAGATCATCAGCGTAGTGACATCGCCGGTGATCAGGGCGGTGCCCCCGGCATTCACGGAGAACACCACCAGCACCACATAGCGCAGCAGCTTTTCCGCCGGCAGCTTCAGGTTCATCAATACCGCAATACACACCAGGGTGGCGGTGATGTTGTCGGCCAGGGACGAAAACAGGAAAGCGAACAGGCCGGTGAGCAGCATCAACTTGCGTTCACTGATATGGGTAGGCAGCAGACGGTTGACGATACTGTCGATGATGCCCTTGCCGGACAGATAGGCCACAAAGGTCATGGCGGCCATCAGGAACAGCCACAGGGTGGCAATATCCAGCAGATTCTCGTCCAGCCTTTCCATCAGGGCTTCGTGGCTCAGGTGTGCTGGCGGAGCGATGAAAAACAGTAACCAGGCCAGGGAGCCGAAGAATAATGTGGTCTTGGCCTTGTCGATGTGGACCATGTCTTCGACGACAATGGACAGAAAACCCAGTGCAACCAAAATCAGTAAAACGGTGCTCATGACGGCTATCTCGCAGGACAGGAAGTGGCGGGCGGCGGTATTCTAGGTCTTTTGTGAACCGGGTTCATCATCCAATTCCGTGTTTATCCACTGTGAACGCATCCGGGATGCAAAAAAATCCCCATGAAATGGCAAATTTGCGCCTTGCCCCTTTAAATTAATGAGAATAGTTCGCATTATTGTAGGCTGATAGCTTCGGGCGCCCCTGTGACGGGTGTCTTTTCACTTGCCGTTTCACGATTTTAGAGGAATTCCATGCTGTCCCGTGTCTCTATCGGGGGCCTGTTGCTGGCCTCTCTGCTGCTCTCTGCCTGCAGTGATGAACCTGCTGCCACTTCGACACCGGCTTACGACGAGGCCCGTGCCCGGCTGGTGATCGACCACTACGCCGACATGGCGCTGGCGGCCTACAGCGATGCGCTGAGCGAGGCCCGCGAACTGCGCGAGCACATCGATACCCTGCTGGCGCAGCCCAGTGAAGAGACCCTGGCCGCTGCCCGTCAGGCCTGGCGTGATGCCCGGGTGCCCTATATGCAGACCGAGGTATTCCGGTTTGGCAATTCGGTGGTGGACGAATGGGAGGGCCAGGTAAATGCCTGGCCGCTGGATGAAGGCCTGATCGATTACGTGGCCGACGATTACCAGGCGGTGATGGGTAACCCGGGTGCCCGCGCCAATATCATTGCCAGCCAGTCGTTGAAAATCGGCGAACAGCAAATGGACCTGAGTGAACTGACCCCGGAGCTGCTCGCCAGTCTGAATGAGCTGGGTGGTTCGGAAGCCAACGTGGCCACCGGCTATCATGCCATCGAGTTTTTGCTCTGGGGGCAGGACTTGAATGGCACCGGCCCGGGTGCGGGTGAGCGTCCTGCCACGGATTTTGCCACCGGCGACAGTGCCACCGGCGGACACAACGCCCGTCGTCGTCAGTATCTTGAGGTGGTTACCGATCTGTTGATTGCGGATCTGGAAGCCATGGTGGCTGAGTGGCAACCGGAACAGGATAACTACCGGGCCGAATTGGCGGCGGGCAGTGTGGAAGACGGTCTGCGCAAGATGCTGTTCGGCATGGGCAGCCTGTCCCTGGGTGAGTTGGCCGGCGAACGCATGAAGGTGGCATTGGCCGCCCATTCGCCGGAAGACGAACATGATTGTTTCAGCGACAACACCCACTTTTCCCATTTTTATAACGGCAAGGGGATCGAGAATGTCTACCTGGGTGAGTACCAGCGGGTGAACGGCGAGACCCTCAGTGGCCCGTCGCTGAGTGAGCTGGTTGCCGCCAGTGAGCCCCAATTGGACCAGGCGTTGAAGACGGACCTGGATGCCAGTGAAGCGGCCTTGCAGACGCTGGTGGACAGTGCCGCCAAGGGTGTCCACTTTGATCAGTTGATCGCCCCGGGCAATGCCGAAGGTGCCGCCACCGTTAACCATGCCATCGATGCCCTGGTGGTACAGACCGCCAGTATCGAGAAAGCGGCTCTGGTACTGGGTATCCAGGCCCTGAACCCGGACACCGCAAACCACAGTTTCTGAAAACCATGCTTTTCGGATCTGCTAACATAGCGCCGCCTCCGGGCGGCGTCGTGGAACCCCATGGGCCGTTGCGTCGTTACCGACGTCCTGCCCTATCCAGAGAGAAGGATGCCTGTCACTTGCGCTATCTCATGCTGACAATGACCCTGGCCACCCTGCTGGCTGGCTGCGATCAGGGCCCGACGTTCACGGAAGCGGAGCCCGGTGAGCACCTGTCTGCCGGTGAAGGCACGGTGACCAAGACGGACCAGAATGCGTTTTCCCTGCCATTGGCCAACCTGCCGCCGTCCCGTCGGCTGGATTTCAGTGTCGGCAACAGTTTTTTCCGTAATCCCTGGGTGATCGCGCCGGCTTCCACGGATGCCCGGGATGGGCTGGGCCCCCTGTTCAATACCAATGCCTGCCAGAATTGCCACATCAAGGATGGCCGTGGTCACCCGCCGGCAGCCGATGCCAAACAGGCGGTATCCATGCTGGTCAGGCTGTCGGTGCCCGCCGCTGCCGATGACGATCTGACCCGCAGTGGTCTGGTGCCTGAGCCCAACTATGGTGGCCAGTTCCAGGATGCGGCGATCCCCGGTGTGGAGCCGGAAGGGCGGGTGCGGGTCACCTACGAATTCGAGACGGTCACCTTTGCCGATGGCCACCAGGTGGAACTGCGCAAGCCGCGTCTGGACTTTTCCAACCTGGCTTATGGCGACATGCATCCTGCTACTCTCTTTTCGGCACGGATTGCACCACCCGTGATCGGGCTCGGATTTCTGGAGGCGATACCGGAAGCGGATCTGTTGGCCTATGCCGATCCCGATGACGAGGATGGCGATGGCATCAGTGGTCGTGCCAATCGGGTGTGGGATCGCGCTGCGGGTACCACGGCCATGGGCCGCTTCGGCTGGAAAGCCGGTCAGCCCAGCCTGCGTCAGCAGAATGCGGAAGCCTTTGCCAACGATATGGGGCTGAACAGTCATCTGGTGCCCACGGATTCCTGCGCTCCCAGCCAGGCCGACTGTCTGGCCATGCCTAACGGCGGAGAGGTAGAGGTCAGCGACAGCATCATGGACAGCGTGCTGTTCTATACCCGCAATCTGGCCGTACCGGCCCGCCGCAATGTGGATGCCCCCCAGGTCCTCAAAGGCAAGTCGTTATTCCACCAGGCCAATTGCCAGGGCTGCCATGTGCCCAGCTTCACCACCGGCAACGATGCCGCGGAACCGGAGTTGGCCAACCAGACTGTCCGTCCCTATACCGATCTGTTGCTCCATGACATGGGGCCGGGTCTGGCGGATGGCCGTCCTGAGTTCCTGGCTAACGGTCAGGAGTGGCGCACACCGCCGCTGTGGGGCATTGGTCTCACTGAAGCGGTGAATGGCCATACCCAGTTCCTTCACGATGGTCGTGCCCGCAATCTGATGGAAGCGATTCTCTGGCACGATGGCGAGGCCGCCGCTTCCCGGGACAAGGTGCTTACCTTCGATGCCGAGCAGCGTGCGGCCCTGCTGGCCTTCCTGAATTCCCTGTAGCCCATTCGCTGTGATGCCGAGGTTTCCCATGCAACGCCTTATTCTGCTGATCACCACCCTGGCACTGGCCGCCTGCAGCGATCCCCGTCAGGAGGTCACGGCGCAGCTGGCGGACCAGGTGTTGCTGCCGGCGCACCAGCAATGGCTCCGCAGCAATGAGGCGTTGCTGGAAACGACCCGGGCTGGCTGTGCCGGCGAACTGGCGCTGGCAGAGATCGAGCAAGCTTTCCACCAGACCCAGTCCGCCTGGTCCCGTCTGCAACCGTTGATGGTGGGCCCGTTGTCCGAAGGCAATCGCAGCTGGCAAGTCCAGTTCTGGCCGGACAAGCGCAATATGGTGGCCCGCCAGACCGAGTCCCTGCTGGATGAAGCGCCAGAGCTGGATCAGCAACAGCTGGATGACGCCAGTGTGGTGGTGCAGGGGCTTACCGCTTTCGAATATGTGCTCTTCGATGAGCAGGTTGCTATCCGCGAGCGTTGGGATCGCTACTGCCCGTTGCTTGTGGGCATTGCTCGCCATCAGCAGGCCCTGTCTGCGGAAGTGGTTACCCTGTGGCAGCAGCCGGAGGGAATGCTTGAGCAGCTTACGACGTTCCCCAATGGGCGCTATGCCAATGCGGATGAGGCGCTGGGTGGCATCCTCCGTGTGCAGATTACGGCGGTGGATACCCTGAAGAAGAAGCTGGGGACGCCGATGGGGCGGCTCAACCGCGGGGTGCCGCAGCCCTACCAGGCGGAAGCCTGGCGCAGCCGTCGTTCCACAGAGAACCTGATTGCCTCTCTGCAAGGGGCACAAGCGGTGTGGGAACGGGTCCGCTCCCTGGTCGGGGATGCGCAGCTGGTGGCTGACATTGATGAGGCCTACCAGCGGGTTCACGATCAACTGGATGCCCTGCCGGCGCCCCTGATGGAGATCGTGCAGGATCCGGACAGCCAGGCACAGCTGCAGTCGCTGTATCAGGACCTGGATACGCTGGAAACGCTGCAGCAAAGCGACCTGGCCCGGGACCTGGGTATTCAGCTCGGTTTCAATGCCAACGACGGCGACTAGATTTCTACGAAGCCGCGCAGGAGCACCGCTTGAGGTGCGAACCGCGTCAGCGGAAATCGTCCGCAGGGCGATCAGGTGTTTCAGAGCCAGATGAGGCCAGCCGGAAATCATTGCAGTAAACAGGCATTCCTACCGCTGCGCTGGCGCGCGGTTCGCACCTCAAGCGGCTGTATTCGCTACGCTCACCCTGCGGGCCGACTTACAGTCGTTACTACGCTACGCTTCGTTCCTACAGCGGGATTTAGCTAGGCTTGTGGAGAGACGTTATGCGGCTGACGCGACGACAATTACTGGGTATCGGCACCGCTCTGGCCGGCACCGCTGCCCTGGGAGGTTGGGCTCTGTGGCGTGGCCAAGGCCAGTCTCCACTACTATTGTCTGCCCGGAATGATGCTGCCGGGCAGCATTATGCCGTCGGTTATTTTCTTGATGGTCGTCGCGCTTTTGCTACCCCTGTCGCGGAGCGCTGCCACGACATCTGTCGCCACCCCTTGCTGCCCCTTGCCCTGTTTGTTGGCCGCCGCCCGTCCCGGGAAAGTTATCTGGTGGACCTGCGTGACGGTACTCTGCTACAGACCCTGCGCAGTCAGCCGGACCGCCACTTCTACGGCCATGGAGTGTTCCACCACAGTGGTCAGTGGCTCTACACCACGGAGAACGATACGGGCGAGCCGGGGCGGGGAGTACTGGGGCGTTATCGTCTGGAAAACGGCAAGCAGCTGATCCATGACGGCGAGGTCTCCACCCATGGCGTTGGCCCGCATCAGCTGGCCTGGCTGCCGGACGGTGAATCCCTGGTCATCGGCAATGGCGGTATACGGACGGAAGGGGGCAGCCGTGAGGAAATGAACCTGGATGCCATGGCGCCGAGTCTGGTGATCATGGATCGCCACGGTGAAAGGCTCAGCAAGGAAACCCTGCCGCAACAGCAGAACAGTATTCGCCATCTGGCCGTGGCCAGTGACGGCACCGTGATTACCGGTCAGCAATACCATGGTCCGGCCTGGGACAGCGTGCCATTGCTGGCCATCAAGCGCCCCGGTCAGCCCTACCAGCCGTTCCCGGTCAGCAACCGCCAATTGGCAATGATGAAACAGTACACCGCCAGCATTGCCATCCATAGCGAGAAGCGACTGGTGGCCATGACGGCGCCGCGGGGCAATCGTTTCTTTATCTGGCATCTGGATTCCGCCGCCACCGTGGTGGATGTCCCCATGGCTGACTGCGCAGGCGTGGGTGCGGTGCCTGAGGGGTTTGCGGTCACATCAGGACAAGGAAAATGCCGTTTCTTCGACTGCTCGGGCAGTGCCGTGAAAAGCCATTGGTTGGATCTGCCTGACGGCTGGTGGGATAACCATCTCTGGTTGGGGTGAGTCGTTTCTTCAGCAAACCAGAGATCGCCAGGGCGGGTGGGGAGTCGAGTGCTTCGCTTTGCGAGCAAAGCTCCAACAGCGGGTTTCCGGCCAGCTTCCGGGGCCTGTTGGAGCCTGGCTCGCAAGGCGAGCTTCTATCATCTGTATCAGTCGTGCCAGTTGGATACCTTGCCGGAGCAGACCCAGTCCTTGGAGCCTTTTTCCACCCCGATCCAGTTATAGCTGTAGCGGCCATTGGCGTTACTGGTGGACCAGCTCTTGGTGTTACCGGCTGAAATACCGGACGCGCCGCAGTCTTCCGAGCCGTTATTGCGCTCATTGCAGAAGCGGGCATAAATCCGGTTGTTGCAGGTATTGCGGAAGGTAACGGTGAAGCGGCCTTCAGTGTACTGGCTCCATTTGGTGTCATGCACCACCATGCAGGGGCCGCCACGGCTGTTACGGCCATCCCAGCAGGTGTCTTCATCCAGGCTGGAGTAGTAGTCCGCAATGGCAAACTGTGAGGCGAGCAGTGTGGCAATGCCAAGAGTCCATTTCATGATCTTCCCCTTTTCTGTTCATCATTTGATCCCGGCGTGTCGTTACCGGGCGTCATCGTTCCCCCTTCATTGTAGAAACTGGCCAGAAATGGGCTTCCCCCATATGGGGTAAACGTGAAAAAACGTCAGTGGTCGCCCCGGCATTCCTGGTGATCGCTGAGCACCTCGATGACCCGGCATTCCCCTGCATGCCCCTGCTCGCACTCGTCAATCATTCGATCCAGTTCGTTACGTAATGCGGTGAGAGAGAGGATGCGGGCCTGCACGGCGGCCCGGTGACGGCGGGCGATGCTGTCCGCGTGGCCATGCTGCTCGCTCATGGCCAGCAGTTCGCGAATATCATCCAGGGTAAAACCCAGTTCCCGGCTGTGGCGGATGAATTGCAGTCGTTCCCGGTGTTTGCGGTGATAGCGTCGCTGTCCACCTTCGCTGCGGGCAGGTTCAGGCATCAGGCCGATCTTTTCGTAATAGCGGATGGTTTCCACCTTGCAGCCAGTGGCCTGGCTCAGGGTGCCGATGGAAAAAAGCGTACTCATTCTGCCTCCGGGGCTTGAACCTGTAGTCACTACAGCTTTTTTAATGATGGCATGACCGACGGGATTCAAGGAAATCCCGCTGAGGAAAAGGCAATACAGGCGCGTGCGGGTCTGCGATGGGGTTTCTGGAGGCCAGGTCCAGGCCATGCCGATTATGAATTTGCGTGAACTGATGGAGACATGAGTCATGGGCTGTTGTGATACCGATATCCGTTCCACCCCGGCACCGGCCTATCGCCGGGTGTTATGGGTGGTGCTGCTGATCAATGCCGTGATGTTTGTGGTGGAGGCGACCTCCGGGGTGCTGGCGGATTCCCGTGCCCTGCAGGCGGATGCCCTGGATTTTCTGGGGGATACGGCCACCTACGGGCTGACTCTGTGGGCACTGGGCCAGTCCCTGGCCTGGCGGGTGCGGGCAGCTCGTATCAAGGGCGTTTCCCTGCTGATCATGGGGTTGGTGGTACTGGCGAACAGTGTCTGGGCCTTGCTCCAGGGGAATGCGCCCCAGGGCCAGATGATGATGGGGGTCGCCGGGTTGGCACTGGCCGCCAACGTGGTCAGCGCCTTGCTGCTGATGCGTTACCGGCAGGGGGATGCCAATATTCGCTCGGTTTGGCTGTGCTCTCGTAACGATGCCATCGCCAACCTGGCGGTACTGCTGTCCGGGGCGTGGGTAGTCTGGCAGGGCAGTCGCTGGCCGGACCTCCTGGTGGCATTGGCCATTGCCGGACTGTTTACCCACAGTGCCGTCTCCATTTTGCGTCAGGCGAACCAGGAGCGGGAACCGGATCACTGCGGGAGTTGATGCCATGATTCAACTGACATTTACCAGTGATCTACCCGTGGACCGCAGCCGCCTGTGGCGGGCAGTCACCGCCATGGACGGTATCAACGATGAAATGCGTCCCTGGTTGAGCATGGGCGCGCCGCCGGGGGTTCGGGATCTTCAAGCGGTGGCGCTGACACCGGGCAAGCCCCTGTTCCGCAGCCCGTTGAAGCTGTTCGGTCTGTTGCCGGTGGGCCACTCCGAGTTGACCCTGTTGTCGCTGACTCCGCAGGAAGGCTTCGTGGAAGCGTCCCCCATGACCGGTATGCGCAGCTGGCGCCACCATCGCCGCTTGGCGGACAGTGACACGGGCTGTACGCTGCAGGACATTCTGGAATTTGAACCGCGGGTTTTCCCGCGTACCACGGGCGCGCTGGTGGCATTTTTCTTTCGCCACCGTCACCGCCGCCTGCGTCGTCGTTATCGCTGAGTCGCTATGGATTTCAAACAGGAAGACCTGAAAGCCCTGATCGAACGCACCATGCCGTTCGGAAAATACCAGGGCCGGGTGCTGATCGATCTGCCCGAACCCTATCTGCTGTGGTTCGCCGACAAGGGATTTCCCAATGGCGAGCTGGGCCGGCTGATGGCACTGGCGCTGATGCTGAAGATGGATGGCACCGAGAAGTTGCTGGAGCCGTTACGACAAAGCCATGGATAGCGCCGCCTTTCGTCATTAGTCTTGGTACTTCAGAGAGACGCAAGGAACCTATCATGAGCCAGCTGCAACCGCTTTCCGATACCCTCTGGCACGTCGCCATCCCCCATGCCTTCATGGGCCTCCATGTGGGGACTCGCATGACCGTCGTGAAGCTGTCCAGCGGCGGGTTGTTGTTGCACTCGCCGGTGCCGGTGGACGAGGATCTGGCGGCAGAACTGGCGGCGTTGGGGGAGGTGACACATATCGTTTGCCCCAATCTGTTCCATCATGTTTTTGCCGCTGAGGTAAAGCAGCGTTACCCGAAAGCGCTTCTGCATGGCCCGGCCAAACTGGCCGGCAAGCGCAAGGATCTGAAGCTGGATGCGGTGCTCTCGGAAACCCCGCACCCGGATTGGGGAGAGGATTTCGAGCTGGTCTTTATTGAAGGCTCCATGCTGCAGGAGACGGTGTTTTACCATTCCGCCAGCCGTACCCTGATCGCCGCCGACCTGATCGAAAACTTCCGCCAGTGTGACCATGGCTTCACCCGCTGGTATCTGAAACTGGGCGGCCTGTGGCAAAAGCCGGGTTGGCATCCGGTCCTGCGGTTGGTCTACCTGAACCGTCGCAAGGCCCGCGCCAGTATCACCCGTATCCTGGAATGGCCCTTTGAAAAGCTCAGCCTGGCCCATGGCGAGGTGATTACCGAAAATGCCCGCAACCAGGCCCGCCATGGGCTGGAGTGGTTGTTCTAGGGGTCGGAGTCAGTCCGGCCCGCCACCATTCCTGTCCTCCTGTTTAACCTGGGATTGTCTGTGCTGCCCCTCGTTTATCACCCCAACTACAGCTTTCCCTTTCCCGGCGAACACCGTTTCCCCATGGAAAAATTCGGTCTGCTGCACGGGCATTTGCGGGCGGCGGGAATTGCCTGTGGCGACAATGAATTTCGCCCGGGAAGAGCCAAGGCGGCCCTGCTTGGCCAGGCCCATTGTCCCCGATATGTGTCGGATATCGTTGCCGGTACCCTGGACCCGAAAGCCCAGCGTCGCCTGGGGCTGCCGTGGAGTGAGGGGCTGGTAAAACGCACCTGTATCGCGCCCATGGGCACCCTGCTTACCGCCCAGCTGGCCCTGAAACAGGGATTGGCCTGTCATCTGGCGGGGGGCACCCATCATGCCCATTACGATTTCGGTTCCGGTTTCTGCATCTTCAATGACTTGGCCTTTTCGGCGAAGCAACTCCTGGCCAGTGGGGCGGTGGAGCGACTGCTGATTTTCGATTGCGATGTCCATCAGGGTGATGGCACCGCCGCCATGCTTGCCGATGAGCCACGAGCGGTTACCTGTTCCATCCATTGCGAAAAAAACTTTCCGGTGCGCAAGCAGAAAAGCGATCTGGATGTGGGATTGCCGTTGGGCATGAGTGACCGGGATTACTTGGACACGGTGTTCGAAACGCTGGAATCCCTGCTGGACACGGTGCGTCCGCAACTGGTGCTGTATGATGCCGGGGTGGATATTTTCGAGCATGACCCGCTGGGACGACTGTGTATTTCCGAGCAGGGTATCGCCGACCGTGATCGCGGTGTGATCGAGCGCTGCCGCCGCCGGGAAATCCCGGTGGCCACGGTGATCGGTGGCGGCTACGATGATGACCGGGTCGCGCTGGCACGGCGGCATGCCATCGTCGTCGAAGCCAGCTACGAGTTCGCGACAAGGTCGTTGTAGAAGCGTCGCTGGCGGTACGATAAAACACGTAAATCAAAGGCGATTTCACCACCGAGTGCACAGAGATCACTGAGGAAAAGAATCGGTATTCTCGGTGTGCTCTTTGCACCCTGTGGTGACAACGTTTTTATCCTGGTCAGGAATCGCGCCGCCAGCGACGCTCCTACGCAAGCGTTCGGAGAGTATCAATGTCCAAAGCCCTATTGATCATGGCCCATGGCAGCCGCAGCGACACGGCCAACGACGAATTCCGTGCCCTGGTGGAAGCCGTGGCGGAATCCGCCCCTGGGTCGGGCGAGGAATATGTGGCGGTGCTGCCCTGTTTTCTCGAGCTGGCCCAGCCCTCGCTGGTGGAGGCGATTCAGCAGCTGGAACATCAGCCAGTGACCCATGTGCAGCTGTATCCCTTGTTCTTCAACAAGGGCAAACACGTGGGCAAGGATATTCCGGCCCAGGTGGAAGATGCCCGCGAGCGTTTTCCGGCTCTCACCATTGAGTTGCTGGACTACTTCGGCAACGCCGATGGGCTGGCGTCGCTGGTGTTGGAGCACATTGCCTCACAGGACTGAATGATGACGGTCAGGGATGACACCGAACAACGCATTCAACATATTTTCACCACAGAGTCCCGGCGGGTGCTGGCCACCCTGATTCGTCTTCTGGGGGACTTTGATCTGGCCGAAGATGCCTTGCAGGAGGCCTTTATCGCCGCCCTGCGGCAATGGCCCGGTGAGGGGGTGCCGGACAATCCCCGCGCCTGGCTGGTCTCTGCCGGTCGTTTCAAGGCCATCGATCAACTACGTCGCCGGGCCCGCCATGACCAGATTCTCCACGAACAGGCCGAGCAGCTGGCCGCCCGGGCCGTGGTGGAGATGGAGGTGGAAAATATGGCCATCGACGATGACCGGCTTCGCCTGATTTTTACCTGCTGCCACCCGGGGCTCGCCCGGGACGCCCAGGTGGCGCTGACCCTGCGGGAAGTCTGTGGCCTGACCACGGAAGAAATTGCCCGCGCTTTTCTGAAAAAAGCCCCCACCGTGGCCCAGCGTATCGTGCGTGCCAAGGCCAAGATTCGCGATGCCAGGATCCCCTATGAAGTGCCCGAAGGCGACGAACTTTATGAGCGTCTGCAATCGGTGTTGCAGGTGATCTATCTGGTTTTCAACGAGGGATATCTGGCTTCGTCAGGGGATCAGGTGTTGCGCCACGACCTCAGTGAAGAGGCGATTCGTCTGGCTGAACTGGTGCTGTCCCTGCTACCCAGCCCGGAACCGGAATGCCAGGGCTTGCTGGCATTGATGCTGTTGCATCACGCTCGCCGTGCCACGCGTACCACGGCACAGGGAGAGCTGGTATTGCTGGAGCATCAGGATCGCAGCCTGTGGGACCGGGCAGAAATTGCCCGGGCGGATGAATTGGTTCGCCATGCCCTGCAGTCGCAACGTTTTGGCCCCTACACCCTGCAGGCGGCCATTGCCGCTGTTCATGCCCATGCGCCCAGTAGTGAGGCCACCGATTGGGCCGAGATCGTGGGGCTGTATGACCTGTTACTGATCATGATGCCGAGCCCCATCGTGGCACTGAATCGGGCGGTGGCGCTGGCCATGCGTGATGGCCCCGAGATCGGGTTGCAGGCGCTGGCCCCGTTGATGGAGGACGCCTCCCTGCACGATTACCACCTGGCCCACGCCGCCCGGGCGGACATGCACCGTCGACTGGGCCAGCGGGAGTTGGCCCGTAGCGCCTACCTGGCAGCCCTGGAACGGGCCTCGCAGCCCGCGGAACAACGCTTTCTGCGCCAGCGGTTGGTCGAGCTGGGGTGAAAAAAAATCCACAGCCCTGTCGAAACCGTGTCATCCCTTTCGATTCCTTGATAAGACAACCGTAATCAAGGAGAAAACCATGAGCACTGAACGCACTATTGAAGAGCTGACCCGCCGTTGGCTGAAGGCGGCGGCCAGCAATGATGTGGAGGCCGTGATGGCCCTTTACCACCCTGCTATCCGCTCCTTCGACGCCATTCTGGCGCTGCAGGTAAAAGGGGCACCTGCCTATCGGGAGCACTGGAAAAAATGCATGGCATCCTGCCCTGCCGACCCTTTTTTCGAGATGTATGACTTCAAAGTGGAAACGGCCGATTCCCTGGCGGTCAGTCACAGCCTGACCCATTGCGGCGCTACGGTGGAAGGAGAGCAGCAAGGAGGCTGGATGCGTGTGACTCAGGTCTGGGAACGGGACGGGGATCAGTGGCAGATTTTGCATGAGCATTTTTCCTGCCCTTTCAACCCGGAAGATATGTCCCTGATTATGGACTGGCAGCCAGAGCACACGCCGGTACGCTTCAGCTAGGGAGAGAACACGATGAAATATCTATGTCTGGTGTATTACAACGAAGCGGCCATGCAGGAGCGTGGTGATGATCACTGGCGGGCGCTGAACAAGGAGTGCCAGGCCTACAGTGGCGGGCTCACGGAGTCCGGTGTGATGTTGGACGGTTCCGCCCTGCAACCGGTCTCCACGGCCACCACGGTGAGATTGCGGGACGGCCAGGTCAGTGTTACCGACGGCCCCTTTGCGGAAACCAAGGAACAGCTTGCCGGCTTCTATCTGATCGAGGCCAATGATCTCAATGATGCCATTCGTGTGGCCAGCCGTATTCCGCCGGCCCGCTATGGCAGCATCGAAGTGCGACCGGTGCGGGATATTTACGGCGAATCCTCCGATCAGGTCCCCTACGCGGAAGCATTGAAATCCTAGCCCCTCGTGGGAGCTTTGCCTGCAAAGCGACGCGATGGTATTACCTCCATAGCGGCTTTTCGCTTTGCCAGCAAAGCTCCAACAGTGGGAGGGTGCGCTGAACCGGGCCTAGAACGTTTTGGCAAACACCAGTCCGCCCCACAGCACATTCCGGTCGCCCACGCCCTCCTTCAATTCCGAGGTGTGGCCCCGCAGTACATAGCTGAGCCGGTAGCCATCATTGAAGGCCCAGGTGTAGCCCAGCCAGGCTTCGGCCACGCCATGGTTGACCTCGTCACTGTCGTAGCTCACTTCGCTGTCGCGGAACTGGCCCTGCAGAAAGGCGTTATAGGCCCGGCCCACCAGGGCGATGCCGCCCCACAGATAATGTTCATGATTCTGGCTCATGGCGGTGGCGTTGTTGCGCTCCCCGTAATGGGCCAGTTCCGGGCTGGTCTGCCACCAGGGAGAATGCAGGCGCCCGGCGCGGAAGCTCAGGCTCCAGCGTGCTTCGGTGAGGTAGCCCACTGAGCCTTCTACGGTACTCTTCACTTCCAGTCGGTCGGATGACACGGGCAGGATCTTCTGTCGGGCCACCGCATAGCGGAAGGTGGGTTCGCCGCCATCACTGACCTGATGCTCCCAGCCTTCCGCCCGGTCGCTGCCAATCACCTTGTGTACCCCATTCTGGATGTCACCGGCCAGATCCAGCCCCATGGCACCCACTGTCAGGGTGCTGTGCCAGGCCACTTGCCTGGCCGGGTTCACCTGTACCCGGCTGCTGGAAAGATACATCAGGCTGGCGTAGGGGCGGTCGTCATACAACGGGCGCTTGGCCTCCTTGTCTTCCGGGGTGAAACCAAAGATGCCGGCTTCAAAGCTGTGTCCCCGGATCTGGCCCCCGGCGATACCGTCCACGCCGGTGAGTCTGTCGATCCAGGTCAGCGGCGTATTCAGGGACAGGGCGAAATCCCGGGCCTGGCGACCGGTGGCGGCCACACTGATTCCGTAGGTGTAGTCCTGATCGCGACTGCCGGGGACCAGCAAGTCGTTGTCCAGGGTCAGGGACCAGCTGCCGATGGTCCGCTCCTGTTGCGGATCGGGACGAGGCCGACGTGGGCGCTGTTCCTCGAACGCAGGGTCACCGGCCCGGGCCAGTTGCACGCTGTCAGTGCTGGCAGCCATGCCGCTGCCCGGTGTCGCCACGCCGCCCAGCAGGGCAACCAGCAGCGCTGTGATCGCTGATTTGCCCCGTTGGCGCAGCCGCGGTTTGGCAAAACCTGTCAGTCTCTCTGCATCGTTCATGGCGTCATGTCCACCTGGGGGCGTGCCGTGCACACCCGGGTTAGATTTGCTGCGCGTACAGTAGGCCCGGCACGCGCAATAGCGGTATTGCGTTGCTGGGCAGTTGTTGCCTGTTTCTACAGAGAGTTGTTGTTATGCCAGCGATGACGGCGCAGCGAATGTGGCCGTCTGAATCATGGTGACAAGGATGGGCTGGAACAGTTTGATGAAACAGTGGGACTGGCTGGGCGATTTAATCGATTTTTTCGAACTTTACAGTGGTTATGGCGGCCCCGCCTTGTGGCGGCGGTGACCGAATGCCTGCCCGGTACGTTGTTTTTCGTCATTGAGCCTGTCGTATTCCCGCGAGTAGCCTCAGTACGACAAGGCTTGATCCGTTAACGACATGCGAGGAGTGGCAAGGTGGCAGAGGCATATATCGTAGCGGCGGTGCGTACCGCCGGTGGCAAGAAAAATGGTCGGCTGAGCAAGGTGCACCCGGCGGATATGGGTGGCCGGGTCATTGATGCGGTGGTGAATCGTATTGGTGTGGCACCGGAGAAGGTGGACGACGTGATTTTCGGTTGCGTGAGCCAGATCGGTCCGCAGACCTTCAATGTGGCGCGTACCTCCATTCTCAGCTCCTGTCTGCCGGAATCCGTCCCCGGTGTCACCATCGACCGCCAGTGCGGCTCCTCACAACAGGCGATTCACTTCGCCGCCCAGGCGGTCATGAGTGGCACCCAGGATCTGGTCATTGCCGGTGGTGTGGAATCCATGAGTCAGGTGCCCATCGGTGCGCCGGTCACTGCGGTCAAGGAAATGGGCAACCCGTTCACCGGTGAAATCAGCAAGCGTTATCCCGGTGAGACGTTCAGCCAGTTCATCGGTGCCGAACGCATGGCGGAGAAATACGGTGTGAGCAAGGCCGAGCTGGACCAGTTCGCCTACGATTCCCACAAGCGCGGTGCCGCGGCTACCGAAGCCGGCCGCTTCAATGAGGAAATCATTCCGGTGCCGATTACCCTGGAAGATGGCAGCAGCGACGAGCACATCGTCGATGAGGGGATCCGCTGGGAAGCGGAACTGGATGCCATCAAGGCCCTGCAGCCGCTGCAGGAAGGGGGCCATATCAGCGCCGCCAATGCCAGCCAGATTACCGATGGCGCGTCGGCGGTGATGATTGCCAGCGAAAAGGCGGTGAAGGAATACGGTCTGACGCCTCTCGCGCGTATCCATGCCATGGCGGTGGTGGGCTCCGATCCGACCATGGTGCTGGAAGGCCCGATTCCGGCCACCGAGAAAGTGCTCAAGCAGGCCGGCATGACCATTGGCGACATCGATCTGTATGAAGTGAACGAGGCCTTCGGTTCCGTGCCCCTGGCCTGGATGAAGGCGGTAGGCGCCGACTACGACAAGCTCAACGTCAACGGTGGCGCCCAGGCCCTGGGCCATCCGCTGGGTGCCACCGGCACCAAGTTGATGGGAACCCTGGTCTACGAACTCAAGCGTCGCGGTGGCAAGTACGGTCTGTTGGCTATCTGCGAAGGCCTGGGTACAGCTAATGCCACCATCATCGAAGTGCTGTAAGAGCAGTTTCAAGTTGAAAGTGGAAACGCGAGGTTAGTGCTCGCCAGCGATGAAAGGTTGGGTGCCGCGCGGCGGCGTTGTTCGACCTGAAAAAAGCCGCCCCGGTTTCCCGGGGCGGCTTTTTTATGGCTGCAAACAACCACTGTTTGCAAGGAACTAGGGTGCACTGAGCCTAAGGCGAACTGCACCATCAAACGCCGGGCCGGTGCAGTTCGCCTTAGGCTCAGTGCACCCTACGCAATCTGTGGCAACGGTCAGAGGGCGCCCGGCATGTCTGTCATGTCAGGCGCCACTCAGTCTATCTGCCAGCCACACCCCGGCCAGTACCATGATGGCCACCGACCCCACCGGTACAAAGACACGCCGATAGGCCACTGTTTCCCGGACCAGATAGGCCGCTGGCACAAACAGCAGCACGATGGCTACCTGGCCCAGTTCCACCCCCAGATTGAAGCCCAGCAACGGCAGGAAAATGCCACTGTCAGTGAGCCCGAGATCGGCCAGTACCGAGGCAAAGCCCAGCCCATGAATCAGCCCGAACACAAAGGCCATCACCCAGCGTTTGGGAAATAGGCGGGGGACCAGATTTGCCGCTGCACCAAGGGCCACGGTGATGGCAATGGCGGACTCCACCAGCCAGGTGGGTAACGTAATGATGCCCAGTGTCGCCAGCGCCAGGGTCAGCGAGTGGGTCACGGTAAAGGCGGTGACAATGGCCAGGGTCTGGGTAAGTGCGCCGGTGATGGTGGATGCCGGCTGCCAGCCGCCCCGTTGCCATACCAGTACCGCCGGGAACAGTAATGTGAGCAGGAACAGGATATGGTCGTAACCGATCAGGATGTGATGCACGCCCTGGCGAATAAAGCCCTGAAAGGCCTGCCATTGGGAACCGGCATCCCTGCCCATGAGCTGCTGGCGGTGCTGGTTGCTGAACACAGCGGTGAGGGTGCTGTCTCCCTGTTCCAGACGCAGCAGGCCATGGTGGGTGGGGTCTCGATCAAACAGGAACTGATAGCCCACGGCCAATTGCTCCGGCGGCCGCTGGCAATCGCCGCGCCAGTGCAGGGCGGCGTAGGTGCCATCCACGTGGTCGATGGCCTGCAGCCGGGTCAGGTTGAGGGCACAGGCGTGTCGCTGCTCGCCATGCAGTGCCTCGATGGTAAGGGTGGGGAGCACGGTAGCGTCCAGGTTGCGCTGCTGGCGGCGCAGTTCCCCCCAGGTGATGGTGCCATCACCGTTTTGATCCAGGGGCAGCACCAGCTGCAGGTCGCGCAGGGCGATATCCCAGCGCCCCTCTATCAGGGCGTTGCCGGCATTGCTGTTGATCACCAGATAGCTGTCGCTGGGTTTGTGGGCGAATGCCTGCCCGGCCAGCAAGAGCAGGAAAAGCAAAGACAGGGATTTCATTCACTGGCTCCCTTGGCAGGTTGAGTGAGTTGGGCATCGTCAACCTGGTATCGGTCTACAAAGGCCTGTAACTGGCTCAAGGTTGCCTGATCGTCGGCGGCCATGGCGCTGGCGTGCAGCAGTCGCAGGTCAGCCAGTTCCCGTTGCTGCTGCCAGTTTTCCCGGGCCAGGGTGAGGGCGCCTTGCGGATCGGACTCTACTTCAAGCAGGAAGCGGGCGTGCTCGCGCAGGTGGCGCTGGCGACCGGTGTCCTGGTCAGCGGCCATACGGGCCCGGTAGTCCTGCCGCCAGGCCTGGGCCTGAGGGTGCTCAAGGCGTTGCCCGGCAATGGCCAGCCTCAGCAAGGCGCCTTCCCTGTCCTGCCAGTTGGTGAGATCGCGGATGACCGCCTGTGCCTGGTTGCTGGCCAGCCACAGGTCACTTTGCAGGTAGCGTAGATAGGGATCATCCGGGGCCTGTTGCAAGGCGTCACGCAGGTGCTCGGTGGCCAGTTCGAGACGGCCCTGTTGCAGCGCTATTTCCGCGCTCAGGGTGTTCAGCCATTGGGCGGATTTTCCCTGTGGCGCGGCCGGGCTGGATGCCAGGGCCTGCAGGGTGCGATAGGCTTGCTCCCGCTGGCCCGTGATGGCCTGGACGCTGGCCTGACAGAGCAAAACGGTGGTGGGCGGCAGCGTACGGGATGCTGCCTGGCAAGCCTGCCGGGCCTCATCGAGCCGGCCTTGTACCCGGTCAATATTGGCCAGCATCAGCCACGCTTGTCCCTGGTTGGGTGACTGCTCCAGCAGTCGTGTCAGGCGATGACGGGCGCGGGCAAATTGATGACGTTGCTGTTCGATACGGGCCATCAGCAGGTTGGCTGCCGGTGACGACATGTCCTGACTGAATGGAGCCAGCGTGGCCTCGGCGTAACCGAGAAAGCGGGGATCGCCTTGGGTACTGGCATAGTCAATCTGTGAGCGGGCCAGTGCCAGCGCTGCTGACAGGTCGCTGGGTGGAGAAGGCGCCTGCAGCGTTGCCGGAACCTGGGGAAGGCGGGCGAGAACCACATGGTCCCCGCCCGGTGTGTAAGGGGCGGCGCTTGCGGGGGCCGCCATGCAAAACAAAAAGAGAGTCACCGCAACCGACAAAAGACGCCATATTTTGGCGCCTTTGTCAGTCCCGGAGAAGCTCTCTGAAACGTGCGGGTGAAAAGCCTCCACTACCGCATCGCGGTAGTGGAGGCTGGTCTCATTTCTCCGCTGCCAATACATCGTCATAGGCGTTCGGGTTATTCAGATCACGAAAAATGAAGCGGGTATCATTGATGGGAACCGGATCCCGGGTATCCCCGCTAGTGGCTAGCTGAGCTTTCACAAAGGCGGTGTAGTTGATCGCCACCGGCGCCTGCTGGCGGGGACGGTCATTGTCACTGCCAAAGCACCCGCTCAGCACCAATGCACTCAGGCTGATGATGGTAGCCAGTAGATATCGCATGATGTCCTCCTTCACTCTGCTGCGGCAACGTTATCGGCGCCGGGCAGTGGGGTGTTCAGGTAGGGGAAACGGGTCAGGTAGTCCGCCGCGTTGGGCAGGGCACCGTCGTTGACGATAGCGCCACCGTTGACCTGCATGTCCTGAGTACCACAGGAGCCTATTTCGCCACCCGCAGCTTCACCGTTCACGTCGGCGCCACACAGGAAGCCTTCAGCCGCGGTGAGGGCGATATCTACCACATCATCAATCGGGCGTCGGCCATTGGGGAAGCCGGCAAAGTCGCCACCTGCAACACCCAGATCATTCTGGCCACCTGCTGCCGTTGCCGGGATCCCGGTGTTCAGGCGCAGCATTTCGCTGGCGGTAACGGTGGGCAATTGAGTGACGCCGGGCACACCGGTAAGGAAGACAGTGACCAGGTCATTACGGGGCGTTTCCGGCGCCGGTACACCGAACAGGATCTCTACCAGCGCAGGCAGGCTGGGGTTGGTTACATAGGTAGCAAACTGACCATCATCCTTGGGTTCACTGCTGTTGAAACGGTCCTTGTCGGGCAGGCCGATGACCACTTCATTGACCAGCGGAGAGCCAAGACGGGACACCTGGGTAAAGGCGCCGCCTTTCACTGCCGGGCCTTTGGCGTTACTGCTGCCGGTGGTCTCGGAACCCTGCGGTGCCGGGTTGATGACCGTTGCCTGGCGGACGCTGGCGGTGGTCCAGCCGCCGATGACAGTATTCTCACCAGTGAGGCAGTCAGCCGGAACTTCCAGTGCCAGGCTGGTGATGTTCTTGTCGGCAATGATGTTTCTGCGCGAGTCCCGTGCACCCAGCGGATTCAACGCCACCAGGTCGAAGACCTCACCCAGATTGACGACAAAACCTTCCTGGCGCTGTCCGGCAAATACGCGGCCGGGCATGGGGCAGTCAGGGATAGTCACGTCGTAGATAAAGTTGTCTGCGTAGGCTTCGTAGTCATCAATGGATTTGGTGCCGATGTTGTCCAGCGGTTTGGCAAAGCTGCTGTCACCACTGCCGGCCTTGGTCAGGTTTTGTACGTTGCCGGTACGACGGTCGCCGGTCACCATTTCTACGGTGAAGCTTTCCAGTACATTCTGGGCATCGTTGTTTTGGCCGGTTACGGCACCGATATTAATCAATGGTACGGGGACAGAGGTACCGCCTACATCGACCGCCAGGTCGCGGCGTTCGGTGTTGAACTGGAAACGGAAGGTAATGTTTTCTTCCGCGTTGCCATCGTTGTCGATGTGAATTTCATAGATGGCATCATCGTCCAGAGAAAAATAATTGGGGCCACCGTAGGCATCCTGCAGGGGCAGGTAGTTGGCGATCAGAGTGACATAACCCTCTCGGCCGGATTCATAACTGTTGAACATATAGAAATCCGTACCGTCGACTTTGGGCATGCCGGTGATAAATGGCGCTTCTCGGTGGCTGGATGCCATCGTGCCGGCACTGGCCAGCAGAGTGGCGGCAGCACAGGCCGCAGGAAGCAGGGTAAGGCGGGATAGCATGACGAATCTCCTTTCTTGTCGGTGTGAGAGTAGTACGCGTCAGGAAAGGAACTGGATGCAGAATTTCTTTTTCTTTTTTTTGTGCATCCAAATCGGTTTTTTTCACGTATTAACGACAACGCATCTGTCATTAGTGAGGAACGACTTATGGTAATACAGGGGGTGCCTAGTCATGGCGAAAGCAGACGACGGACTAGTACGCGCACTGGCTCGCATCGCTCAGGGCGACCGTCAGGCTTTTGCTGGTTTTTATCAGAAAACCCATCGCGCCGTATTTGGCATGTGTGTGCACTTGCTGCGTGATCGTGATGAGGCCTGTGACGTGCTCCAGGAAACCTATATCCAGGTCTGGCACCACGCCGGCGAATACCATTGTGATCGCGGCAGCGTGCAGACCTGGATGATGTCCATAGGCCGTTATCGCTGTCTTGATGCCTTGCGTCGTCGTCGCCACGAAGCGGATTACGATAGCGTAAGTGACCGTCAGGAAAGCAACACCCTGGGCCCGATGGATAATGTTGGCAATCTGCTTGATCGTCAACGACTCAATCACTGCCTGAAAGATCTGGATGAACGGTATCGTTCCAGTATCGAGATGGCCTACTTTCGTGGTTTCACTCATCAGGAGCTGGCGGTCGCCATGGGTGAGCCGCTGGGAACCACAAAAAGCTGGATTCGTCGCGGGCTGGATGTATTGCGCCGGTGTCTGGACACATGAAGCCGGATAATTACGAACGGAATCATGCGCTGGCCGCAGAATATGTGGTTGGTACGCTGCAGGGTGCCGCCAGGCGACGTTTCGAGCGCTGGATGATGGTCTCTGCCCGGGTGCGCCGTCAGGTGTGGTACTGGGAGCGACGGCTGCAACCTTTCAATGAATCCTTGCCGGAAGAGGTTGCTCCGAGGGCCGTGTGGAACAGCATCGAGCAACGACTCTTTCCAGCCACGGCACCGGTGGCTGCGCGGTGGTGGCAGACCCTGACCGCCTGGCGCTGGAGCACGGGTATCGCCGTGCTGGGCGTTTTTGCCTTGCTGCTGTGGACGCCCTCACCGCCAGTAGTGACGCATTATGTGGGTGTGGTGCAGAGTCAGCAGGCCGAGCCCCTGTGGCTGGTGAACGCCTCTGGGGATCAGCGCTTGAGCGTGAAGGCCATGCCGCCGGTTCAGCCGGCGGACGGTGGCAGGGATTACCAGTTGTGGTTGCTTCCGGAATCCGGTGCGCCGATATCACTGGCATTGCTGCCCACGGGTGGTGCCCGGTTGCAGATGAATCTCAGCGATCAGCAGGTGCGCCAGTTGTTACAATCTCGCTCTCTGGCGATCAGCCTGGAACCGGCGGGTGGTTCACCGACCGGCCAGCCCACCGGTCCGGTGGTGTATCAGACTCGTCTGGTGCAGCTGTAACGCGCAAACGGAAGTGGGCGCATCAGACGGTGAGTTCACTTTCGGCTTGCTCCAGCGACTCCATCGCTTCCAGTAACTGTTCTTCCAGCTCGTCGTGCTGTTTTTTCAGGCGTGCCTGATCGCCAAGCAATGCATTCATTTCGTTTTTACGGCTGTCGTCAGTGTACAGGCTGTCGTCGCCCAGGGCGGTTTCGATCTTGGCCAGTTCCTGGTCACATTGGCTGAGCTGTTTCTCCAGTTTTTCCACTTGCCGCTTGAGGGGGCGTAACTGTTCCCGTTGCTGGGCGGCCTGCTGGCGGCGGGCTTTGGCATCCAGGCCATCGCCGGCTTTTTCTTCCTTGACGGGTTTGCCGTCACGGCGGTTCTGCTGCAGCCAGCGGCCGTAGTCATCCAGGTCACCCTCGAATCGGGTCACCGAACCATTGGCCACCAGCCAGAACTCATCCACGGTGGTTTCCAGCAGGTGCCGGTCGTGGGATACCATCACCACTGCCCCTTCAAAGGCCTGCAGGGCCATATTCAGGGCCTCTCGCATGTCCAGGTCCAGGTGGTTGGCGGGTTCATCCAGAATCAGCAGCGCCGGTTTTTCCTGCACGATCATGGCCAGTGCCAGGCGCGATTTCTCCCCCCCGGAAAAACGTCCCACCGGGGCAAACACATCATCACCGTGAAAGCCGAACCGGCCCAGCTCGCTGCGCAAGGCGGATTCACTCCATTTGGGATGGAAACGTGACAGCATCTGGTAGGGCGTATCGCTGTGATCCAGCCGGTCCACCTGTTGCTGGTGGAAGTAGCCAACCGCCAGGTCGTTGTCCTTGTCGAACCGGCCCGCCAGGGGCGCCAGCTCGCCCACCAGGGTGCGGATCAGGGTGGATTTACCGGCGCCGTTGGGCCCCAGCAAACCCAGTCGCGATTCCGGTCGCAAGCTCAGGCAGACATTGTCGAGAATGGCCACCTCTCCCTGCTCGCTACGGTAACCGCAGCGCACCGCATCCAGATTTTCCATGGGGTTGGGCAGTTTGTCGGGCTTGTGGAAATCGAAACTGAACCCGGAATCCACATGGGCCGGGCCGATCAGTTCCAGTCGTTCCAGTGCCTTGACCCGGCTTTGCGCCTGCTTGGCCTTGGACGCCTTGGCCTTGAAGCGGGCGATGAACTTCTGCATGTGGGCCACCTGGGCCTGCTGCTTTTCATGCATCTTCTGTTGCAGGGACAGCTGTTCGGCGCGCTGACGTTCAAAATCCGAATAGCCGCCGCTGTAGTGCTTCAGCTGTTTGTGTTCGATATGCAGGATCTGGTTGACGGTGGCATCCAGGAAGGCGCGGTCGTGGGAGATCACCAGCAGCGCCCCCGGTTGCTGCACCAGGTAGCTTTGCAACCAGAGGATGGCATCCAGATCCAGGTGGTTGGTGGGCTCATCGAGCAGCAGCAGGTCCGCATCGCTCATCAATACCTGGGCCAGGTTCAGGCGCATGCGCCAGCCCCCGGAAAAACTGGCCACTGGCTGCTGTTGCTGCGCTTCGCTGAAACCGAGCCCGGCCAGCAGGGTGGCGGCCCGGGCCGGCTGTTGCCAGGCGTGCAGGGCTTCCAGTTCGCCATGGGCATGGGCGATGGCGTGGTTGTCACCGGCGGCTTCCGCGTCTGCAAGTGCTTTCTCTGCCCGGCGCAGGGCGCGATGGCCGTCAAGCACATAGTCGATGGCCGGCTGTTCCAGTGCGGGTACTTCCTGGGCCATCATGGCCAGGCGCCAGTCCGCGGGCAGGTTCAGGTTGCCGCCGTCGCTCTCCAGTTCGCCCATGATAAGCTTGAACAGCGAACTCTTGCCGGTGCCGTTGCGGCCCACCAGCCCCACGCGCCAGCCCTTGTGCAGGACCACGCTGGCGTCTTCCAGCAACAGGTCGGGGCCGCGGCGAAGGTTGATGTGTTCCAGAGAGAGCATGGATAGATCCGGGATTGATGAGAACCGGCGCAGTGTAAGCCAGCAAAGGTAACGGGGGAACCGTGGACGACTCCATAAAGCAGGATCTGTGGCGCTATGCCCTGGGGCGATGGCAGGACAAGGATTTTGAGCGAGCCTGCCTGCACCTGCAGGACGAATATCAGGTGCCGGTGGCCCTGTTGCTGTCCGGCCTGTGGCTGGCAGAATCAGGCAAGCAGCCGGATGCAGGAGTAGGGCGCCGAATGGCGGAGCTGGCCGGGCAATTCGAAGCCGATTATCTGCGCCCACTGCGGGCCGTTCGCCGCAAGGCTGGCGACGATGCGCGGCTGCCGGAATTCAAGCGGCAACTCCAACAGGTGGAGCTGGAAGGTGAGCGCTGGCTGCTGACAACCCTGCCGACCCTCTGCGACAACCTGTTGCCTGCCGGCAAGCCGGTGGATGCCATGGCCTGGTTGTTGGTGCTGGTGCCGGAAACGGCGCAGTGTGAGGGGGTGCAGGGCGCTCTCAACGATCTGGTAGCGCTCTAGGCATTGCGACGAAGCCGCTGTAGGAACGGAGCGTAGCGGAGTAACGCACGTTGTGCAGTGCGGCCCGAAGGGTGAGCGTAGCGAATACACCTCTTGAGGTGCGAATCCGAGCCTTGGCGAGGAAACGGTATCGCAGCTACTCCCATCCCTTTCCAGAAAAGCCTGTTGAGTCCTGACATTCCTGATCGGCCTTCGGCCGATTCCGCGTTGACACGCGGTTCGCCCCTCAAGAGGAGCTCCTACGGTGCCACCACCTCGCGCTCTCGCGCTTTGAACTTTTAACGTCCTCCTGCCATCCTTCATTCCCCTTGTGTTTCACCGGACTGTCCCATGACCACCGACCTGGCCTTCGACCGCGATCATCTCTGGCATCCCTATACGTCCACCTCGAAACCCTTGCCCACCTTTGCGGTGGCCAGAGCCGAAGGGGTGCGCTTGACGCTGGAAGACGGGCGCGAGCTGGTGGATGGCATGTCGTCCTGGTGGGCGGCGGTACATGGCTATAACCATCCGGTGCTCAACCAGGCTGCCAAGGACCAGATCGACCGTATGGCTCATGTGATGTTCGGTGGGCTGACCCATGAACCGGCGGTGGAGTTGGGCAAGAAACTGGTGGCATTGACGCCGGACCCGTTGGAGAAGGTGTTTCTGGCTGACAGCGGCTCAGTCTCCGTGGAGGTGGCCATCAAGATGGCCCTGCAGTACTGGCTCAGCCAGGGACACAGCGGCAAGGATAAATTGCTGGCCCTGCGCAATGGCTATCACGGCGATACCTTCGGGGCCATGGCCGCCTGCGACCCGGTCAACGGGATGCACTCCCTGTTCAGCGGGGTGCTGCCCAAGCACTTCTTTGCCGAGGCGCCGCAGTGCCCCTACGACAGTGACTTTGATACCGATGATCTCAATTCCATCCAGCAAATGCTGGCGGATCATCATCAGGAGATCGCCGCCGTGATTCTGGAGCCGGTGGTACAGGGGGCCGGTGGCATGCGCATGTACCACCCCACCTACCTGAAGGCGGTGCGCGCCCTCTGTGATCAGTATGGGGTGCTGCTGATCTTTGATGAAATTGCCACCGGCTTTGGTCGCACCGGCAAGCTGTTTGCGCTGGAGCATGCGGATGTGTGCCCGGACATTCTCTGCCTGGGCAAGGCTATCACCGGTGGCTACATGACCCTGGCGGCGACCCTGTGTACCGATCAGGTGGCGGCCGGTATTTGCGATGGCGAGGCCGGTGTCTTGATGCACGGGCCCACCTTCATGGGCAACCCGCTGGCCTGTGCGGTGGCCAATGCCAGCATTCAGCTACTGCTGGATTCCGGCTGGCAGGAAAAAGTGGCGGCCATCGAGGCGCAGCTAAAGGCGGAGTTGCTGCCACTCAAGGACCTGCCTGCGGTGGCGGATACCCGGGTGTTGGGCGCCATCGGCGTGATGGAAATGAAGGAACCGGTGGCCATGGAACAGGTGCAGGCGCGCTTTGTGGAGCAGGGCGTATGGATCCGTCCGTTCGGCAAACTGGTCTACATCATGCCGCCGTTCGTGATCGAGCCGGCGGACCTGAGCAAGCTCACCGGGGCGATGCGTGACCTGGCCGAAGCTACGTAGCCACTGTAGGAGCTATGCTTGCATGGCGAACCTCGCGCAGCGAGGCGACAGTGCGTAACGTGTTTCGACATTCTTGCTGGGGCCTGCGATCTGCGCCGTCCTGACCGCCCCGGATCAAGCTCAGTGAGCGATTTCCGCGCTAACGCGCGGTTCGCCATGCAAGCATAGCTCCTACAGTCTGCATTGTTGCGTTCGTGGCTGGCAGGGGGCTTTGCTTTGCAGCTCGAAGCGGATCGCTCGCCGCTGCTTTTACCGAAACCCCGGCATGGTCTGTATCAGGTGGCGTTGTACTTCCAGCCATTCGCCAATGCGGCGCCAATGCTGCTGGTCGTCCAGGTGGCGGGAAACAGCAGCGTCCAGGACGCCCTCGCCATTGCTCATGGCCTGAACATAAAGCTGGGTATCGCGCAGGGTCACCAGATAAGGAATCTTCAGGCTGGCGAGAAACTGGCGCAGGGATTCGTACATGCGGGTGCGGGTGCGTGAGCGATTGGCAATCACGGCCAGTCGACGCGGCCGCCGCCGGTAGCTGGGAGCAAGCATCACGGTTTGCAGAAAACGGGTGGTGGCGCGAATATCGATGGGGCTGGGCAGCACGGGAACCAATACCACCTGGGACAGGCGCAGCAGGTGATCAAGATGATGAGGGTCCAGGCCAGCGGGTGAGTCAATGATGGTCACCGGCGCCGCCTGGTCCAGCTTCTGCTGCAGTCGTCCAAGGGAAACCGGCTCGCCGGCGGGCCAGGATAAACCGTGAATCGTGGTGTTCTGGCGTAATTTCAGCCATTGCAGCGATGATTGCTGTGGGTCCATATCCAGCAGGGAGACACGTCTCCCGAGTGCCTCATAATAGCAGGCCAGGTTGGTGGCGATGGTGGTCTTGCCGCACCCGCCTTTGCTGTTCGCAATCAGAATGACCATGCGGGACGGGGCGGACGAACGCGGTTGGGAGCCGATCCCCTTGGCAGGGCTGTTCTGTGCGCTATTCATGCCGTGTCTTATTCGTTTTTTTGCGGGGAAGTATGCCCGGCGTTTGGGGTGGCGCGATCACTGAGTGAATGAAAAGTGATACAGCTCACAAAACCAACAGTACCGCAAAATAAGGCGTATGGATGTAATTTGTGATGTTATTTTGCTCTTGCAGGGAACTGAATCCTGTGAAGAAGGCTCACTAAAGGGGGAGAACGGATCATGCGTTATCTGTTGATTATCATCGTATTGCTGGTGGTTGTGCTGGCCGCCCTGTTTACTGTGCCACTGGGCAGCGGCAAACCGTTGCTGGATTGGCAGCATGTGGAACAGAACTGGCAGCAGCCGGAACGGTTGCTGGACCGGAAGATTTCTCCCTGGATGGAGGAAAGCGGGGAAAGCGCGGAGATGTATCGCTGGCGTGACCCCCAGGGAAACTGGCAGTATGGCCAGATTCCGCCGCCCGGTGTGCAGGCGGAACCCTTTACCGTAAAAAATCCGACCACCATCACCGCTGAGAAAATGCGCGGTGGCGGCGGTCTGGAACAGCAACAACAACAGTAGGCCAATTGGAGGCAGAATGAAGAAATTGGGAATCGTGCTGGCGGGAACCGTCCTGCTGGCAGCATGTGGTCAGGAAAGTGCAGAGCTGAAAAGCGACGATCAGAAAGCGTCCTATGCGCTGGGCTTCCGCAGTGCGGAGCAAATGCGCAGCCTGGAGAATCTGGATCTGGAGGCCATGGTAGCGGGTCTGCGTGATGGTTTTGCCGAAGACGGCAAATCACAGCTGGGTGATGAAGATCTGGATCAGCTGATTCGTGATTTCCAGGGCCGCATGATTGAAGCCCAGCAGAAGAAGATGGAAGAGCAGGCGGGTAACAACCTGGAAGCCAGCGAGAAATTCCTGGCCGAGAACGCCGAGCGCGATGGCGTTACCGTGACCGACAGCGGCCTGCAGTACGAAGTGCTGGAATCCGGTGAGGAAGGCGCTGCCTCCCCCACTCTGGAAGACACCGTGGAAGTGCACTACCACGGCACCCTGCCGGATGGCACCGTGTTCGACAGCTCCGTAGAGCGTGGTCAGCCGGCCAGCTTCGGCCTGCAGCACATCATTCCGGCCTGGCAGGAAGCGCTGCCGATGATGAAGGAAGGCGACAAGTGGAAAGTCTTTGTCCCGCCGTCTCTGGGCTATGGTGAGCAGGGCGCCGGTGGCGATATCGGCCCCAACCAGGCGCTGATCTTCGAGATCGAACTGCTGGACGTAAAAGGCAGCGGTAACGAAGCGAGTGCTGACGAGGAATAAATCCCGTCGTGACATGCTTCAAAAAAAGGGCGCCCTCGGGCGCCCTTTTTTGTTGATTCGGACGCCATTATTTCTGTAGGAGCTATGCTTGCATGGCGAACCACGCGTGGCGGGGAATCGCCCGCAGGGCGATCAGGAATATCCGCACTCGACAGGTTTCATTTAACCGGTTAGGTGGTCGTCACCTTCATTCGCGCCTCCAGAGGCGCTCCTACATTTAGCCTTGAAGCGCGGAGCACGGCGGGTGCTGTTGCACGCTATGCATTTCTTCGAGTTGCAGCTTGAAGCTCCTGGCTTGCCGCTGCTTTCAATGCATCGCCTGCTGCTGCGGCGGTTCCTGCTGGTGAATGCTCAGAATCAACTGGTCTTCCAGTGCAAAGCGTTCTTCCAGGGTCTGCATCAGCAGGGCAATCCGTTCCGGGAGCTGATTCCGCTGAACTAGCCATTGCTCCGGGTGCTGGAAATCCTCGTTGAAAGCCAGCGCTTCGTCGGTGGAGCTGTCCAGCTGCTTGAGAATCTGGCGGGTCAGTGTGGGATTGTCGCGGTGGAAGTGGCGAGCCTCGTTGACCAGTTCCCGGTACACCTCGAAGTAACCGGCACTGATGTAGTCCATCAGCAACTGACAAAATTGCTGGACCTGCTTCTGCAGTGGCTGACGGTGATCGGACAGACCTTTCAGGCCCTGCAGGGTGCAAAGCAGCACGATCAGTTGCTGGCGTTCATCCAGCCAGGCTTGGACCAGTGCTTCAATGCGCCGCCACTGTGCCAGTGCGGCGGAATGGGAGCTCGCCATGGTTCCTCCTCGGCGTCGCCATTGACGATTGTCGGATTGGGCTATCGAGCCTAGAACCGGCGGTACCGTGCTGGCAATGGGGCAAAACCGGCGCGAATCCGGGTCAGGAAGAAAACCCACGATATCTCAGCCACTTGTGGCTAAAGACAAATTTCTTCTAAACAGCGGGTTTTTAGAGCGCCAGGGGCAAGAGGGCGACGCTTATCCTCGGCGGCAGGAGTGTGGTGCTGGATGTGACGCTGAATACAAGCCTCAAGCCTCAAGCTACAAGCTGCAACGCGGTTGAATGTCCTATTTGTCCCGAATGTAACGGGCCGCGCCCATAGCTGTGGGCGCGGCCTGATTGCTTTGAAAAACAGACAAATCCACACTCGCGTTGTAGCTTGTAGCTTGAGGTTGATCTGAGCCGGGAGCGTGCTAGTGAAGAATGCGGTCTAGAGATACTGCGCCACCCAGGGCCAAAGCCAGGGCAGGGCCATTGCCGTGACCAGCCCGCAGAGACCCAATGCCAGACCGGCAAAAGCGCCGGCCTTTTCGCCGTATTCGAAGGCACGGGCGGTGCCGATGGCATGGGCCACCAGACCCAGGGCAAAGCCCTTGATGCGATGGTCGGTGACCTTGAGCAGCCGGAAGATGGGACCGGCGGCCAGGGCGCCGACAATGCCGGTGATGGCCACCGCGCCGGCGGCGAGGGAGACAAAGCCGCCGGTGGATTGCACCACCTCCACGGCAATCGGGGTGGTGATGGATTTCGGGGCCAGCGAGCCCACCACCTCCGCCGGGGCGCCCAGCCACCAGGCCAGCCCCACGGCGATGGCGGCGGAGATAAAGGCGCCCAGCACGGTGGCGATCAGGATTGGCGTGAGTACGCTGCGTACGGTGTGTAGCTGCCGGTACAGGGGCCAGGCCAGGGCCACGGTGGCGGGGCCCAGCAGGAAAGAGATCAGCGTGGTCTGGTCCCGGTATTCTTCATAATCCACCCCCACCAGGGGTAATACGATAATCACCGGGATCGAGGCCACCAGGAAGGGGTGGAACAGGGGCAGGCTGTTGCTGCGCCCGTATACCCACAGGGCAAAACGGTAGCTGGCCAGGGTCAGCAGGATACCGAACAGGGGGGTGTGTACCAGGCCGGCCAGGCTATCCAGTTTATCCATCATGGCGGCCTCCCGCTGATTCGCCATGCTTGCCGCCCAGCAGTTTCTTCAGCATCAGCGTCACCAGCACCAGGCTTAGCAGGGTGCCCAGTACTACAGCGACGCCCAGCGCCAGCGCATAGTCTTCATAGCGGTGCCATTGCAGCACGATGCCCACCCCCAGTGGGAAAATCAGCAGGCTGATGTGTTTGATCAGGGCGCCGGCGGCGGGAGCCACCCGCTGGCTGAAGGGCACATTGAGCAACAGTGCCAGTAACAACAGCACCATGCCGACCACCGAGGCGGGCAGGGGGATGCCGGTGAGACGGATGACCACCTCACCGAGGAACTGGAAAAACAGCAGGATCAGCAGGCCGTCGATCATGGCGGATCAGGATCTGGACAGGGGGCGGAACAGTTGCACCAGGGCGACCAGTAGCAGACCGGAAAATACCACCAGAGACCAGGCCGGCAGACTCAGCCCCAGGAAAGACCAGTCCATCTCCGCGCACTCCCCGGAACCGGCCAGCACTTCCTGAATGACGCTTTGCAGGGGAAAGACGTCCAGCATGTAGTTGAGGCCGGGACCACAGGCGGGAACCTGGTCCGCCGGCAGACTCTGCAGCCAGATATGACGGACGGAGACGGCGCCGCCAGCGATGGCTGCCAGCCCGGTAAGCGCGCCGTAAATGCGCACCCCGAAACCCTTGGGCCCATGCAGGGCAGCAATCAGCAGAACCACAGCGGCGGCGATCACGCCGATGCGCTGGAAGATACACAGCGGGCAGGGCTCAAGGCCGTCCACGTGTTGCAGATAAAGGGCACCGGCCATGGCGGCAATACAGGCCAGCAGGGCAAGCAGGTTGAGCTGACGGGGTGCGGGGATCAGGGACAGCATGGGCCACTCTTTTCGTCGGGGACCGGCGAAGGGTAGGCAAAAGCGGGGTTGGCGGCAAGGGTGGGATGGAGCCGTGGGGGCGGTCGTTCCATCGCGATCTTCATGGGGCAGGGCATTCGCGAGAGAACGACCGCTGCCACAGGATGGAGGTAGAGGGTAGGGCTGCTGTCCGAATGGTGTCAGGCCTGACGCGCTTCCTGCTCGCGCAGGTTGCGGTCATGCCAGGCATCCATACCGGCTTCCCATCCCTGAAACCACCATTCTGCCAAGGCATCGTCGGCAGGGTAGGGACAACGATTACTGTCACCCCCGCCCATGCCCCACATGCATCCCTGGTTGTAGGCTTTTTCGCACTGATCACGATCCGGCATCGCGACACTCCCTTGCTGGTTAGTCCGAGACTACCACCGCAAGCCCGGTTGAATAGGGAAGAAGCACGTATTTTTGTTGTGAAATTGCACAAAAACCGGATCGGGGCATGGTGTTGGGACATGGCGCACAGCGGGTGTGTGACAACTGCACCAGGCATAACGGCAACCCGTTTCATTCCAGAGCACACCGGGAACCCTGAGATAGGATTTTCCCGGTGTGCGCTGTGGCTTCATCGCACGCGGGGCGGTTGCGCAAGAGTTACGAGAAACGGGTTACGAGTTACGAGGGGCGAGAAGCGAAAGGCAAAACAGTCCGTATTCTGAAACGCGCTCTTCGCTTCTCGCTTTAGTCGCGGAAGTAATCCGCCAGATAATCCTCGAAACTCTGGGTTTCCGCATCTTCCCAGTGCCGCTGCTCGGTCAGACTGTGAGCGGCCAGTTGTTCCAGGCGCTGGTTGGTGTCGTCGCAGCGCTGCCGGGAGAGGAAGTGGTCCCGATGGGCCAGGGCCTGGTTCATGGCGAACTGGAAGAAACTTTGCTGGCGGCTTTCCAGTTTGTCGAGAATCCGGGCCGATGGGGTGGTGTCCGGGTTGTCCACCTTTTCCTGCTGGCGGGCCAGGGCGTCGCTGTAGTTGTTGCCGCCATGGGTGCGGTCGAACAGTTCGGCGATGGGCTGCATCTGCTGCAGTTTTTCTGTCGCCCAGTCTTTCAGTGATACGGCCTTGCCCCAGTTGCACAGTTCGATGGCGGTGTTGCGGCCGTCGTAGACCACCTTGCGCAGGTTTTCCTTGCTGGCATGCAGGTCGCACTTTTCCAGTTGCGGGGATTCGCGCAGCAGGCAGTAGGTGGCAAACAGGTCCAGGAAACGGATTTCCTGCTGGTTGATGCCCACCGGTTCGAACGGGTTCAGATCCAGGGCGCGGATCTCGATATATTCCACGCCGCGCTTCTGCAGAGCGGTGGTGGGGCGCTCGCCCTTGTTGATGGTGCGCTTGGGGCGGATCGAGGAGTAGTACTCGTTCTCGATCTGCAGGATGTTGGCATTCAGCTGGCGATAGTCGTTGCCCACCTTTACGCCGATCTTTTCGTAGGCCGGTTCCGGCGTCTTGATGGCGTGGGTCAGGGTGGCCACATACTCGTCCAGATTGTTGTAGCTGATTGCCAGGGACGACTGGGCATTGTTCTGGTAGCCCAGATCGCTCATGCGCAGGCTGGTGGCGTTGGGTTTGAACAGGGTGTGGTCAAAGGTATCCAGCTGGTGCTCACGACCGGCCAGGAAGGATTTGCACAGGGCCGGTGAGGCGCCGAACAGGTACACCAGCAGCCAGGAATAACGCTGGAAGTTGCGGGTCAGATCGAAATAGCGCTTGGAGATATAGTCCTGCAGCGGGCCTCTTTCCCCTTCCAGTACCTGGTTCAGTTTCCAGAATTCTTCCGGGTAGGAAAAGTTGTAATGGATGCCGGCAATGGTCTGCATCTTGCGGCCATAGCGGTGACCCAGCCCTTCCCGGTAGACGCTCTTCATGCGACCCACATTGGAGCTGCCGTACTGTGCCACCGGCACGTCAGCATCGTTGCTGATCATGCACGGCATGGAGTTGACCCACAGCACCTCGTCACCGATATGGCTGTAAACGTAGCGGTGCAGCTGCTCGAGAAATTCCAGCGGCTTGTGCAGCTCGGTGCTGGGCGGGGTGATGAATTCCAGCAGGGCTTCGGAATAGTCCGTGGTGATATAGGGGTGAGTGAGCGCAGAGCCCAGCGCGGTGGGATGGGGCGTCTGGGCCAGGGTGCCATCGGTGGTAATGCGCAGGCTTTCTTTTTCGATGCCGCGGCGGATACCCGCCAGGGTGGCGGCGGCGTCTGAGTCCAGCAGGGCGTGAATACGCTGTTCAAGTTTCATGGTTTGGCCCTGTCGTCCCGCCGGGCGAGCCCGGCGGCGGGTGTGACGGAAATCCGACAATCATGGGGCAGTAGAATGACAGAGAGAAGTCACCGGGTCACAGGCGCTTCTTGCCTTTCTTCTGCTCGTCCTTGGCCTTGGCGAACAGGTCCGCGAAGGTGCCGCCACCGGTGTTCTGGGGCTGGCCTCCGCCACGCTTGTTGCCGCCCTGGCGCTGGCCGCCACCATTGCCCTTGCGGGCGCTGGCAGGGCGCTGCCCGGCCGCTTTCTCGGCGGGCTGATCGTCCATGCGCATGGTCAGGCTGATGCGTTTGCGGTCCAGGTCCACTTCCAGCACTTTCACCTTGACGATATCCCCGGGCTTGACCACATCGTGGGGGTCTTCCACGAATTTGTCGGCCAGGGCGGAGACGTGAACCAGACCATCCTGATGCACGCCGATATCCACGAAGGCGCCGAAGTTGGTCACGTTGGTCACCGTACCTTCCAGAATCATGGAGGGCTTCAGGTCCTTGAGGGTTTCCACCCCTTCCTTGAAGACGGCAGCCTTGAATTCCG
>NZ_LWEJ01000257.1:0-64355 GCF_001635525.1 Alcanivorax sp. HI0007 | reverse complement strand
CCTTGTATACCCACCCTGTAGGAGCGGCGCTTGAGCCGCGAACCGCGCGCAGCGCGGAAATCGCCCACAGGGCGATCAGACATAGCCGATCCCTTCACTACCTTCTTCATAAACAAAAACGTGATTCGCACCTCAATAGGCGACCAACGGCCCGCTGATCTACAGCCACCGGGAACCCCAACGCCTATAGTACGTCGAACAGCCAAACCCCAACGGAGCGACACCCTTGCCACCCGCCCTGCAAACCCTGACCGACAAGCTCTACCAGATCCGCCACCTGTGGGCGGTGATCAGCTTTGCACTGGGTCTGTCCAGTTACTTCCTGGTGGAGCGACAGCCCTGGCTGGCGGCAGTGCTCACCGGCTTCCTGGTACTGAGCTGGCTGCTCCTGCTCACCGAAGGGCTCTGGCAACGGCGTCTCGCCGGTACCGCCATGGAGGGCATGTCCCAGGGCATGCTCAAACTGCTGCTGCAGGCCGTCCACCAGGAAGCTTTCTTCTTCAGTCTGCCGTTCGTGCTGCTGCAATGGTCTGGTGGTGCGGAATACATCTTCTTCACCACCCTGGTGATCAGTGCCGCCCTGGTCAGCATCATCGACCCGTTGTACTTCTGGCTGGCACGGCACCGTGCCCTGTACTTCGGCTTCCACGCCTGGGCACTGTTTGTGGCCCTGCTGGTACTGCTGCCGTTGATCTTCCACTGGAGCACGGATTCCGCACTCACCTGGGCCGGCTGGCTCACCGCCCTGTTTGCGTTGCCCAGTTTCTGGCGCTTCGGTGGGCCGCGAAAATGGTTTCGCTGGCTGGGGCTGCTGGCCGTATCCTGCGTGATCGCCTTCGCCCCACGCTGGCTGGCACCCCTGGTGCCACCGCTGACCCTGTCCCTGGAAGAGCGGGCGATGGCCCTGTCCTTCAACCGGGAGCAACGCCAGCCATTGGTAACCGGGCAAAGCTTCACCAGCGACGAAGTCACCGCCGGCCTCTATGCCTACACCGCCATCAAGGCGCCGTTGGGGCTGGGGCAGGAGATTTATCATTACTGGTTCCAAAACGGCGAACAGATAGACCGGATTCCCCTCAAACTCTACGGCGGCCGCGAATCCGGCTTTCGCACCTGGTCCCACAAACGCCATATCCCGGTGCCCTCACAAGGCCGCTGGCGAGTGGAAGTGCGCACCGCCGACAACCAAATCATCGGCGTCATGCGCTTCACCATCACACCCTGAGTCCAGCGGCTCCCCAGCCGCCCCTTACTCCCAAGCCCTTCGACACCGGCCCTCGTTGGAGCCTTGCTCGCAAGGCGAAGGGGCTGAAGTCACTGCCGTGCCTTCGCGAGTCCCTACACCTTCGCAAACCAGGCCCAGTGGTTTATTCAGACCCTTTGGGCCATACCTCTCCAAACGGTGATCCCCTATATGCCGTCCTCAACAGAACGAGCCATATCTTTGTAGGATATGGCTTACAGAAAATGCTAAACGGTTGATATAGAGTGGTTTTCGGAACGGGGGGATATCGGGGTAAGTCAGGAAATCGGCCGTTTGTTCGCGTTTTGTCAGACGAGAAGGGTTCTTGCTTTTTCTGTAAGAACCTGACGGCCTTGCGAGTTGCTGTGTTTCTCCCGAAAGTCATAAAAGAATTATGTCGAAGAAAGATAGGTCGAACCGTTCGACTGAATACGCTGTTAGCTATCCCACCGTTGAAGAGCGTGCAATACAATAGGATAAATAGATGGATGTTGATTACTCAGAATTAGATTTCGCACAATGGATTGCAGATATTATTAGATGCGAATTGGAGGAGGATGGTGCTTCTTACATCTATTCGCCTCGAATGCGCTCCGGTGAAAATCATCAGTTTAAATTGGCTAAAGCTAAGCTTTCGGAAGAAATTCAAAAACTCGCTGAGTATGAGGAAGTTTCAGAAACTGTAATTTCAACGAAGAAAACATATGAAATATTAGTTCGAGAGGAAGGTCCTTTCTTTCGGATGAGGCCCCGAGAAAACGATACCGTTGTTGAACTTGAAGATAGTGAAAACAAACTTCACTACAGGCTTATTCGACCATCGAATACCTTTGCATTGTATCTTTTATTGAAAGCAGCGAAAGTGGGCGAACCTAGAGCACTCTCAAGACCGTTTCCTTCTTACCGTGTATTTGAAATGGCTAACGAAGAAGAGTTATGTGTATTGGACATAATGAAGAGGTTTCTGGCTGGTCGTCTAACATTGAAAATAGAATCGGAAACGACTCGATCGACGGCGGAGTTCGAAAAATATAGCTCAGCGTTTTTATTTAATATTAGCTACAACACAGATTCGGCGCTTGTTCAACAAAGGGATTTCGATGAGCTATTGAGATCTGGGAGAATTACGAGAACCCGAAGATATAATATGGATGAATTGGACCCTCCCAGAAGGTTCTACATCCCAGACCTGATTCACCACTACCAGCTTGCGGTTGGTACCGAAAATCCGATGTTGGAGTATATTTCTTATTATCATATTTCGGAGCACTTTTTTGAAAACGTTTTTAACGAAGAGCTTATCGAGAAGGTTAGAACTAAAATCACTCATCCTGATTTTTCTTACAAGCGAAAGAAAGATATTTCTTCGCTTATTAAAGACATAGGGAAATCAATCAAGATGAGAGATGAAAGCATGACTTTTAATGAGCTGGAAGGGCTTCGTCTTACACTTAAGAAATTTATCAACTTGAATGAATTGATTGAAAAGATTGAAGCATATGAACCTTCTCTAATTGAGTACTATAAATCAACGCCAGTGCCATTTTCTAATGCGCCGGTAGTCGATTTAAAATTAGAAGATGCTGATGTAGTTATTAAGCATTTAGGGTCGAGAATCTATCAAACCAGAAACGCGATAGTTCACAGTAAAGAATCAGAGAAGTCAAAGTACACTCCATTTCGAGATGATAGTAAGCTTGTAAAGGAAGTCCCCTTGCTGAGATTCATTTCTGAGCAGATTATTTTTTCAACTTCAACACTAGCATGAAGTTAGAAATAGCTAACAAGTGCATGTTGTCGGACTGGTTTTCCGCTGCGTTCCAAACCAGCCGTAAATGCGGGCGTTAGCCATGAAAAGAATTAGTATACGGAAGAAGCGAATGAAGGATAACTATCTTGTCCATGGAACGAATGCCATTAAGGGGGGGCTGCGCTATCTAGAGGGCGACGACTATCGTTATGAGCCCAAAAGCGTAAGTATCTACCTCTCTTCTGCCTGTAAAACCTTGTCGTATCTAGCTGAAGATGAGAATGCATTAAAAAAAATAGCAAAAGGGATGCAAGGGGTTCGTGAGAACAACTTCTATGAGTTCGAAAATCTGTTTGAAGAATTCATCAAGCCAGATCATGCGTTAATGATTGCCGCAGGAATGGACGAAAAAATGGCGGCTTACTTCTTTAGAGATGTCGAAGCGATGAGAGATTTGATTGATCAAAAAGCTGATGTTGGTTCAGAGTTACTTCGCGAACGCATCAAAGAACTCCGGTACTCAGTTTGTGAAAGTGGAATGGAAGGTCATGTTGGTGGCAGGAGCCCTTTGTGGCGTTCAGCAAAGGTGATCGGAGGGGGAGCAATCGTAACCACCAACTATGCAGCAGATACCATCATCGGAGGGTTGGCTAGCACTTTCTCTCAAACATTTGGCGGTTACTTGGTCGGCAAGGGGCTTGATGGCTAACAAGGGCTTTAAGTGCGCTAAGTTTTACACCGCCGCTCGCAGCAAGCTGCGCTGCTTAAGCGAGCGTTAGCAAGAACGCCACTGTCAATATTTAGGGACATATCAATGAATGATTTAGTGAAGAAGCAGGATGTGGCCTTACCCGCATTGCCGGACACGGTTCTTCCAGCCATATCTCAGCTAACGACTTCTCTGGGTATCCCTCGAGAGATGCTTGCGAGTGATGAAGAAATTCAATATGCGTGGCGGGACTTGCCAAGAGAACTTCGAGAAATTCCCGAGAATCTACGAGGTGAGCTGGTCGCTAGGATGTGTGTCGCTGTAAGTACCGGGCTATTTGACGGCGCAATGAACTATATTTGGAACGCCGCGATTCTACAGTTAAGAACCAAGGTTCGGAATTTCGGGTTAGCGGTTGTCGCGCAAATTAAACAGTCTGACTTTGAGGAAAAACATCTTCTTGAGCTTCAAGATAGCAGGCTTCTTGAACTTTGCCTCAAGTTGAACATAGTTGACGAAGATGGGTTTTTCTTTCTAGACCAGTGTCGGGAGGTCAGAAACAATTTTTCGGCGGCACATCCTACGCTAGGGAAGATTAACGATCGTGAGTTCACTACGTTCTTGAATCGATGCATTAGATATGCTCTAGCAGATTCATCATCCCCAAAGGGTGTGGATATTAGCGCATTTATATCTGCTGTAAAGGCTCAGAGGTTCAATGCTAACCAATGTCAAATATGGATGCAGAGACTCACTGAAACGCATGACGCCCAAAGACAGATGCTGGTCGGGATGGTGCATGGAATATATTGTGATCCAAATGCATCGGAGCCGGCTCGATTAAATTCGTTAGACCTTTGCGGAGGACTAAAGGATACGTTCACGGCTGCTATCAAGTCTGATCTTATCAATAGACATTCTGACTATGTGGCAAAAGGGGAGCAGGAAAAGCATTCCGCCTCGCTTCAGTTCTTTGAAAAACTCGGACTTCTGTCTCTTCTGAATGAATCTGAACAGCATTTTGTGTTCTCTCGTTCTGTTGAACGTCTTTGGAACGTGCATAATGGGATGAACAATTTTTATAATGAGCCCCCCTTCGCTGAGAGGCTTTTAGAGCTATCGCAGCAAGGTGCTATTCCTGAAACCGTACAGGAGCAATTCGTTCAAACCGTTCTTTGTTGTCGAGTAGGGAATGGCTATGGAATTTCAAACGCGGCAATGCCTGCCTATGATCAGATGATTCGTGGCTTCTCCCCAAGGGAGATTGCCACAATGATTAGGTCGGCTATGGTTAAAGATAATCCTCTGGGAAATCGTTTAGCGAACAATGCTTCCTGCAGGAATAACTTCAAAGAAGTACTTGGGTACATTGAGACAGCAAGTGTGCCTAGCGGTGTCAAAGCTGATTATGACAAGATCATGAGATGAAGGCAGCGAAGGGCTAACAATGCCAGGCACGGCGACAGATTGTCCGTTGCGGGATCCGGGGTCAGGTCTTGTATCGTGCGTTTGATCGCAATATTCAAGACCTGACCCCAATGTTGTAGCCGGTACTCGAAATGCGACTGATAAAACCCGCTCTCATCTACTTCATCCTGATCTTCGCCACCGGCTTCGCCCTGGCCATTATCCGTATTCCCTTCCTGGTGCCCCGACTTGGGGAGCGCTGGGCCGAGCTGGTTGAATTGCCATTTATGGTGCTGGCCAGTTTTCTGGTGGCCCGCTGGCTGGTGCAGCGATTTAGGTTGGTGACGGTGATGCAGTGTATTGGCACTGGCCTGCCGGCTCTTTTGATGATGCTGAGCGCCGAGTTGGCGGTGACACTGGCTCAAGAGCAGGGCCTGGACGACTATCTGGCCGGACGCGACCCGGTATCTGGCATTGCCTATCTCTTCTCTTTGCTACTGTTTGCGGCCATGCCGTTGCTGGTACGCCAGCAGGCAGTGAACCGGCCCTAAAACCGCACCTTCCCCAACGGCACCAGCAACACCGCCGCCCCGATCAGCGCCGCCGCTGCCCCCAACAGCCCGGGCGCAAAACTCCCGCTAGTTTCCAGCAGCCGTGCCGTCACGACCGGCCCCAAGATCTGTCCGACGCCATAGCAGGCCGTCAGTGCGCCCAGGGCGGCGCTGGCAGCGTGGGGTGCCAGTTGCCGGCCGCAGTACATGCTCAGGGCGACCACGGCGGTGAAAGTGCCGCCCACCAGCAGGCCGCTGATGACCAGCCCGGTGAGGCCGGGCAGCCAGGCGGGGGCGCTGACGCCCAGGGCTTGGACCACCAGCGCGGTCATCAGGGCGTTACGTTCGCTGGTGTGGCTGGCCAGTTTGCCCCACAGCAGGTTGGCGGGCACGGCGGCCAGGCCCACGGCCAGCCAGGTATAGAAGGCGGCGCTGTCCAGGCCGGGCAGTTGGGCTTTGGCGATCACCGGCAGGTATGTGGTGCTGGTGATGTAGCCGAACCCGGCCAGGGTGTAGCTGCCGATCAGAAAGCCCAGGGCGGAGCGGTTTACCGGCGCCCGTTCATGTTGGCTGTGTTTGGCGTGGGGCAGGGCGGGGATGCGACGCAGCAGGGGCAGCAGGATCAGGGCCAGCGCCCCGCAGGCCAGCCACATGGTGGCGTAGCTGCCGCGCAGGCTTTCTATAAGGGCAACGGTGAGGGCGGCGATGCTGATGCCCAGGCCGATGCCCGCATAGTGAATATTGCCCAGCCGGGCTCGCAGATGATTGGGCATGGCGCCCAGCACCAGGGCGGAACCGTTGACCATGATGATGGCGCTGGCCACCCCGGCCAGAAAGCGGTTGATGGCCCAGGGGGTGAAGGTGGTGCTCAGGCCCATGAGCAGGCTGGTGATCACACTTGCCCACAGGGCCAGCCAGAACGCGGTGCGGGCCCGGTGGGCGGGTACTGCCATGGCGAGCATGGCACCGGCCAGGTAGCCGCCGTAGTTGATGGCCGCCAGGTAGCCGCCGCTGATGGCGGTGAGGGAGGTCTCGGCGATCATGTCGGGCAGGGCCGGGGTGAACAGGAAGCGGCCAATGCCCAGGGCAATCACCAGACTGAAGGCGCCGGCGATGGCGGTGAGCAGGTGATCTCGTTCTGTGGTCATCAACACGATTCCGTTTTGTCTGCTGCTAGGGCTGGTGCCATTCGCCTGCAGGCAGGCTCCTACTGTGTCTTTAGCGATTGTGGATCTGTGCCACCACCGCAATGGAGCGCGCAGCCTAACAGGCTGTGCCGTGTTCGGCTTCATCATTCGAATGATGTTCATTATTCATCGCAGTGATAAATGCGGCCTTGGTCGAAGGCAGTGCGTGTTTTTTTCACCAGGGCAGGGCAAAACGCGGGGTTTTTGGCGAAGACAATGAGCGGCACCGAAACCGTGATGCATTTTGGTGAGAAAGCCCTGACTCACAACAGTGCCTGCTGAGCGAAAACCGGGCGTTGATGTGGAGTCGGTTTGTGCCTGATATCGCTAACCCCATGAAAAATCAGTCTTTTAAAAACTGGCACAGCATTTGCCTTAACACAGGGTAAGCACAACCACTGCGTTGTGCGCGAGATAACCATCTGTGTGGTCAACGGCGACCGCACTCCGATGCGAGCAAAGGCGCTCAAAGATTCCTGCCAATGGTGGCGGGACGCTTTGAGCGCTTTTTTTATGCCTGTAAAAAACGGGCAGAAGAGGGAAGGATGATGAAAGGTTTCAAGAAAACATTTCGTGGTGTGCTGGCTGCGATGACACTGGGCCTGTCAGCCACGTCCGTGGCGGACGATGCGGTGGGCTGGCCGGAAAAGGCCGACCTGAAGTTCGGCTTTATCAAGTTGACGGATATGGCCCCGCTGGCCATCGCCTACGAGAAAGGCTACTTCGAGGAAGAAGGCCTGTTCGTGACCCTGGAAGCCCAGGCTAACTGGAAGGTGTTGCTGGACCGGGTGATCGACGGTCAGCTGGATGGGGCTCACATGCTGGCCGGGCAGCCGCTGGGGGCGACCATCGGCTACGGGACCGAAGCCCATATTATTACTGCCTTCAGCATGGACCTGAACGGCAACGGCATCACCGTTTCCAATTCCGTCTGGGAAGAAATGAAAAAGCATATTCCCAGCAAGGATGGCAAACCGGTGCATCCGATCAAGGCCGATGCCCTTAAACCGGTGGTAGAGCAATACAAGGCCGACGGTAAGTCTTTCAAAATGGGCATGGTGTTTCCGGTGTCCACCCATAACTACGAGCTGCGTTACTGGCTCGCCGCCGGTGGTCTGAACCCGGGCTACTATGCGCCGCACAAGGGCGATACCAGCGGCCAGTTGCAGGCGGATGTGTTGCTGTCGGTGACGCCGCCACCGCAAATGCCCGCCACCCTGGAAGCCGGCACCATTCATGGCTATTGCGTGGGTGAGCCCTGGAACCAGCAGGCCGTGTTCAAGGGCATCGGTGTGCCGGTGATTACCGATTACGAAATCTGGAAAAACAATCCGGAAAAAGTCTTCGGGGTCAGCAAGTCCTGGGCGGAGGAATACCCCAACACCCATATCCGCGTGGTCAAGGCGATGATCCGTGCCGCCAAGTGGCTGGACGAGAACGACAACGCCAATCGTCCGGAAGCGGTGAAGATCCTTTCCCAGCCGAACTATGTGGGGGCGGATTATGACGTGATCGCCAACTCCATGACCGGCACCTTCGAATACGAAAAAGGCGACAAGCGTGAGGTGCCGGATTTCAATGTGTTCTTCCGCTACAACGCTACCTATCCGTTCTACTCCGATGCGATCTGGTACCTGACACAGATGCGCCGTTGGGGCCAGATCAGCGAGTCCAAACCGGATAGCTGGTACATGGATATCGCCAAGAAAGTCTATCGCCCGGACATCTATGCCCAAGCGGCCAAGTCACTGATCGCCGAAGGCAAAATCCCTGCGGACGAATTCCCGGATTTCGCCACCGAAGATGGTTTCAAACCACCGCAAAAAGGCTTTATCGACAACATCAGCTATGACGGTCGCAAGCCGAACGAGTATCTGGCGAAGTTTCCGATCGGTCTGAAAGAGGGCGACGCGCTTTAAGCGCTCGCCACCTGAGGAGAAGCAATCATGGTGACCCTGACTTTCCCAACCTGGATGGAACCCTACCGTGCATTGGCTACCGGCAAGATGACCGGTGACCAGTGGCAGGCCCTGCTTCGTCAGTTGATATGGCCGGTGATGGGGATCGCGATCTTCCTGTTGCTCTGGCAACTGGCCGCTCAGCGGATCGACACCTCGCTGGGCCAGTTCCCTGGACCGGTTGATGTCTGGGAGCAGGCAGGGTCTCTGGTGGATGAACATCAGGCGTCCCGTGCCAAGGAAGTGGCGTTTCACGAACGCCAGGAAAAGTACATTGCCGCCCGGTTGCAGCAGCAGCCGGAGTGGGAGCCGGTTTACCGGGATTACACCGGTGCGCCGACCTTCTTTGATCAGATCGGAACCAGCCTGATCACGGTGATGAGTGGCTTCCTGCTGGCGTCATTGATTGCCATTCCTCTGGGCATCGTGATCGGTTTGAGCAGTACTGCCTACGCGGCCATGAATCCACTGATTCAGCTGTTCAAACCGGTCTCGCCGCTGGCCTGGCTGCCGCTGGTGACCATGGTAGTGAGCGCGGTGTATGTGACGGATGATCCGATGGTGGCCAAGTCCTTCCTGACATCCATGTTCACGGTGTCATTGTGCTGTCTGTGGCCCACATTGATGAATACCTCAGTGGGTGTGACATCGGTTAGCCAGGATCTGGTCAACGTGTCCAAAGTGCTACGTCTCAATGCACTGAGCCATGTCCGCAAGATCGTACTGCCTTCGGCATTGCCGATGATGTTCACCGGTTTGCGCTTGAGTCTGGGGATCGCCTGGATGGTGCTGATCGCCGCAGAAATGCTGGCGCAAAACCCGGGCCTGGGGAAATTCGTCTGGGATGAATTCCAGAACGGCAGCTCCCAGTCCCTGGGCCGGATCATGGTGGCGGTGATCGTCATCGGCCTGATCGGTTTCCTGCTGGATCGCCTGATGCTGATGCTGCAGCGCGCGCTGGTGTGGGACAAATCTTCCGTGCAGCGCTAAAGGATAGGAGAAACGACATGAAAGCCTTACTGGAACTCTCCAACGTCGGCATGAAGTTCGACACGCCGAAAGGCACGTTCGAAGCGTTGAAAGATGTGAATCTGAAAATTGATGCCGGTGAATTCGTCTCGCTGATCGGCCACTCCGGCTGCGGGAAATCCACAGTGCTCAATATCGTCGCCGGCCTGTTACAGGCCACCGATGGCGGTGTGATTCTGGACAAGCAGGAAGTCACCGAACCCGGCCCGGAGCGGGCGGTGGTATTCCAGAACCATTCGCTGCTGCCGTGGCTGACGTCGTTCGAAAATGTGGAGTTGGCGGTCAAGCAGGTGTTCAAGAAAACCAAGTCGAAAGCCGAGATTCGTGACTGGGTGGAGCATAACCTGGAGCTGGTGCACATGGCCCATGCCATGCACAAGAAGCCGGACGAAATTTCCGGTGGCATGAAGCAGCGTGTGGGCATCGCCCGGGCCCTGGCCATGCAGCCCCAGGTGCTGCTCATGGATGAACCCTTTGGTGCGCTGGATGCGCTGACCCGTGCCCACCTGCAGGATTCCCTGATGGAGATCCATGCTCAGCTGGGTACCACGGTGATCATGATTACCCACGATGTGGACGAGGCGGTGTTGCTGTCCGACCGCATTGTGATGATGACCAATGGGCCCTCCGCCACCATCGGCGAGATTCTGGATGTCAATGTGCCGCGTCCAAGGGACCGCCTGGCCCTGGCCGACGATCCCACCTTCGTCCGTTGTCGTCAGCAGGTGCTGCAATTCCTGTACGAGAAACAGCGCAAGGTGGAACCGCTGCCCAAGCGTACTGACGCTGCCACTGGCGCCGTGCGCAAACGGGCCTGATACCCGTTTATGACTGATTTTATTCGCCTGTTTTTTTCGCACACGGAAAAGCGGGCAGGGGGAAGGTGTGCCTGATGACAGCACATCACTGTTTTTTTATTTTGGGAAATTACTTCGAGGAAACGACCATGAAATATTCTGCCATTGCCGCCGGCGTCATCCTGTCCACGCTCGGCTTTTCGGGGGCGGCTCACGCCGAAGACGATGCGTTTATCACCGCGTTGAAAGCTGGCAAACCGCTGCTGAATCTGCGCTTGCGCCATGAAGAAGTGGATAGCGACGGTGCCGCAGAGGATGCCCAGGCACTCACCCTGCGCACCCGTCTGGGTTACCAGAGCGGCACGTTGCACGGTTTTGATGTGTTGGGGGAGTTTGAAGACACCCGCATTGTCGGCAAGGTCGACAACTTTGCGCCGCACATGACCGGCTACCCGGTGATCGCCGATCCGGAAGTCACCGAGCTTAATCGCGCCGCAGTGCGTTATACCGGCAGCGATGCGCTCGACGGTCTGGTGGCCACCTATGGCCGTCAACGCATTATCTACGACAACGCCCGTTTCGTCGGCAACGTGGGCTGGCGTCAGGATGAGCAGACCTTTGATGGCGCCAAGGTGGATTACGGCACCGGTGATTTTTCTTTCTCAACGGCCTATCTCACCCAGGTAAACGGCATTACGCCCAAGTTCGATGCCAATGTGTCCAATACCCTGTTCAACGCCAGCTGGGCTGGTGCGCCGGGGGGATCCCTCACCGCCTACGGTTACCTGCTGGAAACCGATAACGTGCCCGATTCCGATAACGACACCTACGGTTTGCGCTATGCCGGTGCCTTCGATCTGGATGCCGTAAAGCTGCTGCTCACCCTGGAAGGCGCCCAGCAAGAGGTGGAAGCCGGCGATACCGAGTACTACTTCGCCGAAGTGGGCGCAGAACTGGCCGGGGTCACCGTCAAGGTCGCGCAGGAAGTGCTGGGCTCGGATGACGGTCAGATTGCCTTCCAGACCCCCCTGGCCACCAAGCATGCCTTCAATGGTTGGGCGGATCAGTTCCTGGTGACCCCGGCGGATGGTCTGAAAGACAGTTTTGTCAGCGTCGGTACCAAGCTGGCGGGGTTCAAGCTGGCGGCGGTGTATCACGACTTCCAGGCTGACAAGGGCAGCAGTGATTACGGCACCGAAACCAACCTGCTGGTGGCACGCCCCATCGGCAAGCACTACGTGGTGGGCCTGAAATACGCCGACTACAGCGCCGATGATTTCGGCTCGGATACACAAAAACTGTGGGCCTGGGCAGAACTGAAGCTCTGATCCTGACTTCAGCAACCTTCATCAAAACCGTTACGGAGGTGAAAGGTGGAAGCACGGCAGTTTTTCCCTGACAGCGAGATTCCGCAAAGCGAAACCGAGCGGCCATTGATCATTGTTGGCAATGGCCCGGCGGGCATGCAGTGTCTGGTGGAGCTGCGCCGTCGTGGCGTTACCACGCCGGTCAAGCTGTTCGGCCAGGAAGACTGGGCGCCCTATGATCGCGTCAAGCTATCCACCTTTTTGTCCGGTTCCACCGGTTTTGATGATCTGACTAACCTGCCCGCCGAACTGGATGCGAACGTGGAGCATCTGGTGGGGCGGGCCATTATTGCAATCAACCCGGCGCGACGCTGGGTTGAGGACAGCCTTGGGCAACGCCATCCCTACGGTCGTTTGGTACTGGCGCTGGGGAGTGAAGCCCATATTCCCGGTATTCCCGGCGCCGAACTTTCCGGTGTGCTGCGTTTTCGCGATATGGATGATGCCCAGGCACTGATGGCACGCCGGCTGCGTAGCACTCATACCGTGGTGATCGGAGGTGGCCTGTTGGGCATTGAGGCCGCCCATAGCCTGTGCCGTTTTGGTACCAAAGTTACCCTGATACAACACGCCGACCGCTTGATGAACCGGCAACTGGATTCAGAAGCCGCCGACATGGTGGCCGACAACCTCGCCAGCGCGGGAGTGGATGTACGCCTGCTTGCCCGGGTGAAACGTGTGGAAGGTGTGGAGCGGGTGGAAGGGGTGCGCCTGGCAGACGATCAGTTGCTGCCCTGTGACACCGTGGTGTTTGCCACCGGCATTGCTCCGCGCACGGCGCTGGCCCAACGGGCGGGCATCACCGTGGCCAGTGGTATTCGCGTCAATGCGGGTATGCAGACATCCAACCCCTATATCTATGCGGTAGGAGAGTGCGCCCAGTTTCAGGACCGGGTGTGCGGGCTGGTTATGCCAGCCCTGCAACAGGCTCGGGTGGCAGCGGCCAATCTGGCCGGGGAAGCGGTCAGCTACATGCCGGTGGCGGACAGCACCTGGCTCAAGGTGCTGTCGCTGGAAGTCTTCAGTGCCGGCCTGTTCAGTGATGAAGAGCGTGGCCTGGTGCATCGCACTCTGGTTTATCGCGACCGTGAAAAGGGCATCTATCGCGCGCTGATGGTGCGTACCGGGCGGGTGGTCGGCACGGTATCGGTGGGGCCCTGGCCGGAACGTCAACAGGTGCTCAATCGCATCCGCGATGGCAAGCGCCTGTGGCCCTGGCAGGTCGGCCGCTTTGTACTGACGGGAAATCCGGGTGACAGCAACGACCAATCCGTGGGGCAGTGGCCGACTGCGACGGTGGTGTGCCAATGCCGTGGCCTGACCCGGGGGCAGTTACAGGAATATCTGGATCGCGGCGTCACCGCGGTGACGGATCTGAAGCAGGCGAGTGGAGCTGCCACTGTCTGTGGCGGTTGCGAGCCGCTTCTGGACAGCCTTTGTGGCGGGCAGGGCGCTGCCAAACGGAGTGTGCCCGGCGGTCGAAGCCTGGCCATTATTGCCGCCCTGTCTGCTGTTTTCCTGGGGGTCGCGTTATGGCTTCCGCCACCGATGCCGGCCACCTCGGTATTGGAAATGGGGTTCTTCGAGCTGGTTTCCCGCAACCCTCTATGGCGACAGTGGAGTGGCTATGCGGTGCTGATCGCTTCACTGCTTTTACTGCTGATGTCATTGAAAAAGCGCTTTCCTGGTTTGCCGATGGGGGGATTCAGCGGGTGGCGTATTGCCCATGCCGCGCTCGGGGCGATGGCGCTGGCGCTGCTTTACGGGCACACCGGTTTTTCCCTGGGGGACAACCTGAATCGCTGGCTGATGCTGAGCTTTCTGGGCGTGGGAATAGTGGGGATGACGGCAGCCCTGTTGACCCGGTTGCAGGGCTCGGTTCCGGCCATGGGGCGGCTGCGTCAGGGCAGTACCTGGTTGCATATTCTGGTGTGCTGGCCGCTACCTGCGCTGCTGGTGTTTCACATCCTGTCTGCGTACTACTTCTAGGGGAATGCCTGTGGGGAAGCCGGGGATCAAGACACTGTGGTGGGGGCTATGGCTGTTGGGGTCGCTGGCACTGGCGGCCTGGCTGGGCATGTCATTACTGGATAACGATGCTTCCAAGAGTGCCTTTCTTCCCGGTGCCATGACCCATGGCCATCACCAGATTGAGCTGCAATGCAGTGCTTGCCATGACGAAGGTTTCAATAGCCAGGAGGTGCTGCAAAACGCGTGTGTGAATTGTCATGGTGAGCAGCTTGCTGATGCCAGGGACTCACACCCGAAATCCAAATTCACTGACCCGCGCAACGCTAACCGGTTGGCGAATGTGGACGCCCGCTACTGCGTGTCCTGTCATGTGGAGCACCGGCCGGAGCTGGATGTGGGCATGGGAGTGACGTTGCCCATGGATATGTGTGTGCATTGTCATCAGGACATTGGCGAAGAGCGCCCCAGCCACCAAGGCATGGCATTCGATACCTGTGCCAGCGCCGGCTGCCATAACTTCCATGACAACCTGGCGCTCTATGAAGATTTCCTGCTCGCCCATGCCGATGAGCCCTGGCTCAGTGAGCGCCCCCGCCTGACTCCCCGCAACCTGGCCAGCCGGATGAGCGACGCAGATCTGGTTGCCCTGATACAAGGTTCCGGGAAGCCGCCCGCAGACAAAACCGTGCCGGAGCACTGGGATGGCAACGCCCATGCGGAAGCCGGGGTGGCTTGTACCGCCTGCCATGGTGATGCCGATCAATGGGTCGACAAGCCAGCGCCGTTGCAGTGCGCCCAGTGTCATGAGCAGGAAAACGAGGGGTTCCTCCAGGGCCGGCACGGCATGCGACTGGCCATGGAGTTATCACCCATGACGCCATCGCAATCGGTGCTGAACATGCATGTGGAAGCCAGCCACCGGGAGCTCACGTGTATCAGTTGCCATGGTGCCCATGATTTCGACACCCAAAAAGCTGCCGTGGATAGCTGCCTGGGCTGCCACAACGATGAACACAGCAACGAATACCTGCGCTCCAGCCACCACCGATTATGGCAAGCGGAAAAACGCGGCGAGCTGCCCCCTGGTAGTGGCGTGACCTGCGCCACCTGCCATATGCCCCGGGAAACCCATGGCGATGATGTGTTGGTGCAACACAACCAGAGCCTGATCCTGCGTCCGGTAGAAAAAATGATTCGCCCAGTGTGCATGCAATGCCACGGGCTGGAATTCGCCATTGATGCGCTGGCTGATCCGCATCTGGTGGAAAAGAACTTTCAGGGCAAACCCGAACACCATGTGCCATCGGTGGATATGGCTGTGGAGCGGGACAAGGCCCGGGAAGGAAAGCGAGGACCGTACTGATACTGATGTTTCATTCAGAGGTTCCTGAACCTGAGGAGGTAACACCCATGCAATATTCAAGAACGTTGTTCACTACAGCCTTGGCCACACTACTATTAAGTGCCTGCGGAGGCGGCCAGGAAAGCAAACCTGCCGTCGGTATCGATCCACAGGTCTATACCGATTCCCTGTTCGCAGTGATGAACGCGGACCGCACCAATTACACCAAGATGATCATCGGGCGATTGGGCCCGGCGGGTGCTGACAGCATCAAACCCCATGAGTACTGGGAAGACCTGGAAAACGGCGCACCGCTGCCGGCGCAGATGTTCCGTTACGGGGCGGAAGCGGTGGCCGAGGTATCCAGTGATTTCTCCTATTCCTTGCAGTCACTGTGGCCCATCAATTCACAAAATGCGCCCAAAACAGAACTGGAAAAAGAAGGCTTGCAGTACATCGTCGATAACCCGGGCAAGAACTTTTACGGCACCGAGGCTCTTGGCGACACGACCTACTACACGGCGGTATACCCGGATGTGGCGGTGGCCGCCCCGTGCGCGGCTTGTCACAACAACCACAAGGACTCTCCCAAAACGGATTTCGAGCTGGGCGATGTGATGGGCGGCGTGGTGATTCGCGTACCCATGTAACCGGCAACACCCTGCTTGCACGCTGTGCGTGCAAGCACTTATCCAATAGCGGGAGAAATACCATGACACCGGAACAGATTGCGCGGGTGCAGGCCAGCTGGCAGCAAGTGGAAGGCATTGCCGATCAGGCGGCCGCCCTGTTTTATCAGCGCCTGTTTACCCAGGCCCCGGAACTGGAACCACTCTTCAAGGGCAACATGGAAGAGCAGGGCAAGAAACTGATGAGCATGATTGGTGTGGCGGTAAAGGGGCTCGACAGGCTCGATACCATTGTGCCCGCCGTCCAGAAGCTGGGTGAACGCCATAAGGATTACGGCGTTAAACCGGAAGATTACGACGCCGTGGCGCAGGCCTTGCTCTGGACATTGGCGCAGGGTCTGGGCGACGCCTTCGATGCCGACACAGAATCGGCCTGGACAGAGGCCTATACCTTGCTGGCCAGCACCATGATTGATGCCGCGAACTACTGAGCCGTGAGGCGCCGTTTTGGCGCCGCAGAGTGCACCGCTATGGTGCGCTTTGCGGGGGCCCTTATGGTGAAAAAGGAATAGCAAACAAAAACAGTAGGTTAATAAACCCATGACTGGCACAACCGTTGCAAACCAATCCCGTAACACTCAATCCCTGGACGCTTCCGACACTATGGCCCTGAAAATCATGCTGGTGGATGACCAGCCACCGCGCGCCGCGATTCTGGAGCGTGCCCTGATCGATGAAGGGCACGAGATCCTCTGTCGTCTGACCAGTGCTGCCGGGCTGGCGGAGAAGGTGCATTCCAGCAACCCGGATGTGGTGATCGTGGACATGGACGCGCCGGACCGGGACACCCTGGAAAGCATGGCCCTGGTGCAGCGGGATATGCCGCGCCCCATGGTCATGTTCTGCAACCAGGACGATGAGGATCTGATCGTGGCGGCCCTGCGTGCCGGCGTCAGTGCCTATGTGGCCGGGGAAACCGATCTGGCCCGGGTGCGTGGGGTGATGCGCGTGGCCACCGCCCGTTTCCGGGAATACCAGGCCCTGCGCGAGGAGCTGGAACAGACCCGCGAAGCGCTGGCAGAACGCAAGATCATCGAGCGGGCCAAGGGCCTGCTGATGCAACGCCGCCGCCTCAACGAGCAGGATGCCTACAGCACCCTGCGGCGCCAGGCCATGAATACCGGCCAGCCACTGATCCAGGTGGCCAGGTCGGTGCTGGATTATGCCGAGATGCTGAAGGCGCAGGGGTGAAGAACGCCAGATGCTGGACGCCGGAGGCCTGACGCTACACAGGAGATAATATGCGACGAGTGATGCCATTGATGAAGGGTCGAAGCCTCATGGAGACACCGGATAAGACGGTGAGACGGGTACGTACCGTAGAGGGCGCCAGGTGTGTTCGCCGTCAGGCGTCCAGCGTCAGGCGTCAGGCCCTTTCGGAGCAAGCCCCATGAAAATCCGTATCGGCTATATGCCGCTCACTGACAGCCTGCCGTTGGTGGTGGCCCAGGAAGCGGGCTACTTCGCCGCCGAAGGGCTGGATGTGGAGCTGCAACCGGAGTGGAGTTGGGCCAGCCTGCGTGATCGCCTGCTGGTGGGGCAGCTGGATGCGGCACCCATGCTGGCGCCCATGCTGATGTCCACGTCACTGGGTCTGGGCTGCATCAAGAAACCCCTGGCCACGGCCTTCTCCATGGGCCTGAACGGCAACGGCATAACCGTCTCCCCGATGTTGTTCCAGGGGCTGTGTGCTTTATCCGAAGGACCCACGCCCAACGACATGGCCAGCGCCATGAACAAGCTGGTGGCCGCCAGGGCCGGCAGTGGAGAGGCGCCGCTGGTACTGGCGGTGGTATTTCCGTTTTCCTGTCATGCCTACCAATTACGTCACTGGCTGAGCGTGGCCGGGCTGGACCCGGATCACGATGTGAAGCTGGTGGTGCTGCCGCCGTCGCAGATGGTGGATCACCTGCGCATGGGGCATATCGATGGTTTCTGTGTGGGCGAACCCTGGAACAGCCTGGCCGCCCTGACCGGCGCCGGGCACTGCATCCTTTCCGGTTATCAGATCTGGGAAAACGCGCCGGAAAAGGTGCTGGCGGTGTCCCGGGACTGGGTGGCCCGTAATCCCGGGCCCCACCGCGCCATGCTGCGGGCCCTTTTCCGGGCCGCCCGCCATGCGGACGAGAATCTGTTGGAGAGTCTGTCGTTGCTGGCGCACCCGGCTTGGCTGGATGTGCCGGCGGAAGTGATCCGAGCTCCCTTCAGTCAGCGGTTGCCCGGCGGCCTGACCGGGCAACCGTTTCCGGCCCATCACTTTCATGTGTTCGCCGGTTTCCATGCGAATTTTCCCTGGCGATCTGACGCCCGTTTCCTGCTGGAAGAAATGCAGCGCTGGCGCCAGTGTTCCCTGGAAGAAACCCGGACCTTCGCGGCCCAGTGCTACCGCACCGACCTGTTCCGCGATGCCCTGGCGGATCTCACCAGCCTGCCATTGATGGATAGCAAACCGGACGAGCGCCATGCAGGCCACTGGCAGTTACCCGGCGAACCCAAGCCCGTGGAGCTGGGGCCGGACCGGTTGTTGAAAGTGATCGAAGCGGAAGCGGGGCCGGCACAATAGAACCCGCCCCGTTGGAGCTTTGCTCGCAAAGCGAAGGCGTTTGGTTTGGCACTGAGCCAGCTTCTTGCCTTTCGCCTTGCGAGCAAGGCTCCAACGGGGATTTAGTTTTTTTGGTGGAGGGGCGTGAGGTAGGCCGATAATTTGGCCTTTTCACCGTTGGAGCTTTGCTTGCAAAGCGAAGGGGTTCGGTCTGGCACGGTGCCAGCGTTTTGCTCTTCGCCTTGCAAGCAAGGCTCCAACGGGGGGGCGTTGGTTTCGGTTTCGGCAGAGGATGCTAAACCGCTTCGCGCAGCTGCTTGGCCGCATCCACCATGTTGGCCAGGGCGCCGCGGGTTTCTTCCCATTTGCGGGTTTTCAGGCCGCAGTCCGGGTTCACCCACAGCCGTTCTCTGGGCAGTCGCTCGGCGGCTTTTTCCATCAGTTGTACCATCCAGCCCACGTCCGGTTCATTGGGGGAGTGGATGTCGTACACCCCCGGACCAATGTCGTTGGGATACTGGAAATCCCGGAAGGCATCCAGCAGTTCCATGTTGGAGCGGGACGTTTCGATGGTGATCACGTCCGCATCCAGAGCGGCGATGGCCTCGATGATGTCGTTGAACTCCGAGTAGCACATGTGGGTGTGGATCTGGGTATCGTCGGCCACGCCCACGGTGGCCAGGCGGAAGCAGTCCACGGCCCAGTCCAGGTACTGGCCCCAGTCGGCTTTGCGCAGGGGCAGGCCTTCGCGCAGGGCGGGTTCGTCGATCTGGATCACCTTGATGCCGGCGGCTTCCAGGTCCTGCACTTCATCGCGCAGGGCCAGGGCGATCTGGCGACAGGTGTCGGCGCGGGGTTGGTCATCGCGCACGAAGGACCACTGCAGGATGGTCACCGGCCCGGTGAGCATTCCTTTGACGGGCTTGTCGGTGAGCGACTGGGCGTATTGCGCCCATGCCACGGTCATCGCTTCGGGTCGCTGCACGTCACCGAAGATGATCGGCGGTTTGACACAGCGGGAGCCATAGCTCTGCACCCAGCCGAAGCGGGTGAAGACAAAGCCATCCAGTAACTCACCGAAGTATTCCACCATGTCGTTGCGCTCGGCTTCGCCGTGCACCAGCACATCCAGTTCCACCTCTTCCTGATAGCGGATGCAGCGGGCAATTTCCTGCTTCATCTGCTCGGTGTAGGAGGCGTCGTCCAGGCGACCGGTTTTCCAGTCGCGGCGGGCGGTACGGATCTCCCGGGTCTGCGGGAAGGAGCCGATGGTGGTGGTGGGGAAGGCCGGCAATTGCAGCGCTTGCTGTTGTTTGGCAATGCGCTCGGCAAAGGGGCTGTTGCGGTCGCGGGAGACGTTGCCGGCGTCAGCCAGCCGCTTGCCCACTACCGGGTTATGGATACGATTGGACAGACCGCGGGCTTGCAGGGCGTCGCGTTGGGATTGCAGACCCGCATTGACGCTGCTGTCGCCGTCCAGGGCGCCGCCCAGTAGCGCCAGTTCCTGCAGTTTTTGTTTGGCAAAGCTGAGCCAGCTTTTCAGCTCGCTATCCAGCTTGTCTTCCTGATCCAGATCCACCGGGCTGTGCAGCAGGGAACAGGAGGGCGCCAGCCACAGGCGATCGCCCAGTTCGTTGCGCAGGGAGATCAGCGCATCCAGGGCGGCATCCAGATCGGTGCGCCAGATATTGCGGCCATTGATGTAGCCCAGCGACAGCACCTTGTCGCCCAGCCGCGGCACCACCTGACCAAGATCATCGTTGCCGCGCACCCGATCCAGGTGCAGGCCATCCACGGGCAATTCCAGAGCCGTGAACAGGTTGTTTTCCAGGCCGCCGAAGTAGGTGGCCAGCAGCAACTTGCACTCACTGGCGGCGGCGAGCTGGTCGTAGACACGCAGGTAGCTGCGCTGCCAGCTGTCGGGCAGGTCCAGCACCAGAATCGGTTCATCGATCTGCACCCATTCCACGCCCTGATCGGCGAACCGCTGCAGGATCTGGCGGTACACGGGAATCAGGCTGTCCAGCAGAGTCAGCTTGTTGCTGTCGTCGGCGCCATCAAAGCTCTCGCCCTTGCTCAGGTACAGATAGGTGAGCGGTCCGGGGATCACCGGCTTGGGGGCGTGGCCCTGGGCTTTGGCTTCTTCCACCTGTTCGAACAGGCTTTCCCGGGCAATGCGGAAGGTCTGGTCCGCCGCCAGTTCCGGCACGATGTAGTGGTAGTTGGTGTCGAACCATTTGGTCATTTCACAGGCCGCCGCCGGCGTGCCGGTGGGGGCCCGGCCCCGGGCCATGCGGAACAGGGTATCCAGGTTTACCGGTTGCTGGTTGTCCTGCTGGAAGCGGTGGGGTACCACGCCCAGCAGGCAGGAAAATTCCAGAATCTGGTCGTACCAGGCGAAATCGCCCACGGGTACCAGGTCCAGGCCGGCTTCCGCCTGCAGCGCCCAGTGTCGTTCGCGCAGGCTCTTGCCCACATGTTCCAGTTCGGTCTGTTGCAGATCGCCGGCCCAGTAGGCTTCCACGGCTTGCTTCAACTCACGGCGGGCACCAATACGGGGAAAGCCGAGGTTGTGGAGGGTGGTCATGCTGTCTTCCTTTCATGCAGAAATGGGGACACTGGCTGGCCTGCTTTCAGGTGCCAGTGGGATTGGGGACTATTGTGGGGACAGGTGAAGTTGAGGCAAAATCAAATATCTAATTTTAAATATGAGATATTCTCATGCTGGAAGTCCGACATCTGACCACCCTGCTGGCGATCGAAGAGGCCGGTTCCCTGATGGAAGCGGCGGAACGGCTTCATGTGACTCAGTCTGCGCTGTCCCATCAGCTCAAGGATCTGGAAGGTAGGCTGGGCGCTGCCTTGCTGGTACGGCGCACGCGTCCGGTGCGATTTACCACGGCTGGCTTGCGGGTATTGACGCTGGCCCGGGAGGTATTGCCCCGGGTGCAGCAAACGGAAAGGGAGCTGAAACGCCTGGCGGCGGGCCAGACCGGGCGCCTGCATATCGCCATTGAATGTCACTCCTGCTTCCAGTGGCTGATGCCGGCACTGGATGCGTTTCGCGAACACTGGCCGGAAGTGGAACTGGACCTGTCTGCGGCCTTCAGCTTCGCGCCCTTGCCGGCGCTGGTGCGCGGTGACCTGGATATGGTGATCACTTCCGATCCGCAGGAAAACGAGGCGGTGAAATATCTGCCCCTGTTCCGCTATGAGCTGGTGTTGGCGGTATCCCGGCAGTCGCCCCTGGCGGCAAGCAAGTGGATTGAGCCGGACGATATTGCCGACCAGACCCTGATTACCTATCCGGTGGAGCGGGAGCGTCTGGATGTGTTCACGGCGTTCCTCAACCCGGCCAATGCTGAACCCGCCGCCATTCGTACCGCCGAACTGACTCCCATGACAGCACAACTGGTGGCGGCGGGCCGGGGCGTGGCGGCGTTACCCAACTGGGCGCTTACCGAGTACACCGAGCATGACCTTTTGAAAACCGTGCGGCTGGGCGAGAAGGGCGTCTGGCGCACGCTGTATGCGGCCGTGCGGGTGGAGGACCATCACACCCCTTACATGCAGGAATTCTGGGAAACCGCCAAGGAGCTGTGCTTCAAGACCCTGAGCGGGGTGCGGGCGGTGAAAGGCAGTTAATCCGTTGCAGCAGCAGCGATGCGTGCCATGGCGAACACGGCGTAAGGGAAGTTCGCCATGCAAGCATAGCTCCTACAATCCATGGAAACGTCGGCTTGGGTAATAGAGAAAAATAACGCCAGTAGATGCTGGCAGGGTTGCTGTTGAATCAGCTCGCCTGCGGTGCGATTTTCCTCAGGTTTGGCTGTTGCGATTTGCAGGGGGCAACGTTTTCAGTTGTGCGAGAGACAAAATGAACGTGGCTGCCAGCAAGAACAGCGACATGGGCTGCCTAAATTCTGGATGTCCGGCCAGGAAGAAGCCGCTGTGGATGGCGACGGTCAGTAGTCCCAGCCCAGCCAGGAATTGGTGAGACAGGCGTTGGTGGGGGCTGTGGGTGGCCACCTGCAGGAAGGCCATCAGTGCCAGAGCGATGATGGGCAGGTTCAGTATCAGGTTGAACTGATTGCCTCCGGGCAGGTGGAAAAGGTTCCATTCGTGCCAGTAGGCGGCATCAATCTGGTGGGTGAGCAGGACGGTGGTGTTCAACAGAAAAAGGGTTTGGGGCAGATCGGGTTTCATGGCATCTCTCCGCTTTTCCTGTCATGAAACCCGGTTTGCCGGGCTGGCGCCATTACCTCTGAGGTAACGGTTTATTCCCCGTCGCGAAACTGTATCTGTAGTCCTGTCAGGAAATTACGCAGGATCTGGTCCTTGCACTCCCGATAATGCTTGTGGCCGGGTTTGCGGAAGAATGCGCTGAGCTCGTGTTTACTCAAACGGAAGTTGGCCAGTTCCAGAATGGCCAGCACGTCCTCGGCCTGCAGGTTCAGTGCGATCTTCAGTTTCATGAAAATCATGTTGTTGGTCAGGCGGGATTCCGGTTCCGGTTGCGGGCCGGGCTTTTTGCCACGCAGGGCATTGATCAGGCCATTGAGAAAGATTGCCAGGGTGCGGTCGTTGCACTTCTGGAAGGCCGGATCGTCATCTTTTTTCAGCCAGTCGCTGATCTGTTCCCGGGTCACGGTTTCGCCGGCTTCGGCGAAGACGCCGATCATGCGGCTATCGTCAAAGTCGAAAATATAGCGAGCGCGGCGCAGAACGTCATTATTAAGCATGGAAAACCTGTAGTGAGCGGCAGGAGAGGGCGTGGGCCCATGTTACAGGGAACCGGTAACCGGGACACGCCCCTATTGTTCGGGCTTACGGGGTGAAAATCTTCAGCCCGACCATGCCCGCCAGAATCAGCCCCAGACACAGCAAACGCGGCGCGTTGACGGCATCCTGGAACAGCAGAATACCCAGCAGCACGGTGCCGATGGTGCCCATGCCGGTCCACACCGCGTAGGTGGTGCCCACGGGCAGGGTCTGCATGGCTTTGGCCAATAGCCAGAAGCTGGCGGCCATGCTGATGACGGTTAACAGGGAAGGAAGCGGGCGGGTGAAGCCGTGGCTGGCTTTCAGCCCCAGTGCCCAGCCGGATTCGAGGATGCCGGCGAGAATGACCAGAACCCATGCCATGATAAAACTCCTGCATGGGGTCGTCCCCTGGCAGGCTTTTCAACAGCCTGCCCGTGAGTGCCGTGATCGAGGTCGTCCTCGGGCACCGGATTGGTGATTGTATCAAGCCCTTGGAAGTGGGCAAGGAAGGAAAAGTTCCCCTGAGCGGTCAGCTGGCGGTCACCCCGGTGATCCATTTTTTGGTGGGCATCTGAAACAGGCGTTGGCTTTCCGTCTGGCATTTCTTCAGCAGACGTTTTTCCCGCCCGTGGATGGCATCCAGGGTATGGGCCAGATCTTTCTGCTTCTCGATGGCGTGGCTGTGTGCCAGCACATGCTCGCGGAGCATGTGCAGGTCGTGGAGTTTGCCCAGTTTCTTGCCCAGGCGCTCCAGGTCCGCATCGTGGCAGGGTGTGTGGATGTCCTGATCCGCCAGGGCCTGCTGCTGATAGAGCAGGTACTTCACCCATTTGCGCAGGTCATGCCAGGGTTGCGGGTCGCTGCCGCCCTGGGCCTTGATAGTGCGATTGCGGCACTGCTTGTAGGTGCGCGCCAGACCACTGACCAGCAACTCATGGTCGCTGATGCTCAGGGCCAGCGACTGCCAATATTGCTGGTCCTGGGCGAAGGCGGTGATGGCTTCCTGATGGTGGTGGGTTTCCGGCTGCAGGTCGGTGTCGCTGAACAGTGTGCTTGCCACCCGGCTCAGGGAATGTCGGCGGGGCTTGTCGGCCTTACTGGCCAGTTTCTGCAGCGTGGCGGGCATGACGTGGTTGTCGCGGGCGCCGGCCAGCAGCCGGGCGGCACTGCGGATGCCGTGATCAAAGGCGCGGTGATCGTCGCGGCTGAGCCAGGGGCGCAGCAGTTGCCATTGGGCGCGCAGCCGTTTCACGGCCACCCGGCAGTCGTGTACGGCATTGGCGGGCAGGGGTTGATGCTGCAGATCTGCCAGTGCCTGCGCATTAATGCGGATGGCCTGCTGGCATAGCCGTTCAACCAGGGTGTTCTCGTCCATGGTTCCCTCCGTCATCCTCCTGAGTCTGTCGGGATATTATGACTGCGTCGTGATGAACATTATCCCAGATTCACTGAGCGCCAGCTTCACCATTGTCTTCCACCCAGTAGATCTGCTTGTGGCCCAGGGCCTCATAGTGCTGACGGGCCTGTTCCGCTGCCTGGCGACTCGGGTAGTCAGCCACTCTGGCCCGGATGCCGTTTTCGTCCTGGCGCCAGAGGGTATAGCGGTGCTCAGTCATCGGCCCACTGGTTGAAGGGCGTGCTGCTCAGTGCGCTGTTGTAATAGCGGGGATCGCCGGTGACTTCTTCGCCCAGCCAGTCGGGTTTGTCGAAGGGGGTGTCTTCACTGGGCAGTTCGATTTCAGCAACGATGAGTCCATCGTTGTCACCATGGAAGACATCAATTTCCCAGCACAGCGCGCCCTGGGGCAGGCGGTAGCGGGTCTTGTCGATGACGCCGGCGCCGCACAGTTCATCCAGCATTTGCCTGGCGTCTTGCTCCGGCACCGGGTACTCGAATTCGCTGCGGGTGGCGCCCACGGTTTTGCCCTTGATGGTCAGCCAGCCGCGGGTGCCGGCAATGCGAACGCGTACGGTGGCGTTCTTGTCGTGGCTCAGGTAACCCTGCGTCAGCCGTTCGCCGGCCAGTGAATCCACGATGCGCGGATCGTTGATAAGAAACTTGCGCTCAATTTCCTGTGCCATGGTCGAGTCCCAGTTGATCGAAGGTGATGGCAAAGCCCAGGCTTTCATAGCCCTCGAGAATTTCGGCGGGCAAGTAGAACGCCGGGTCGTCCATCACGAAGTAATGTGACACGCCAATGCCGAAACGGTAGCCCGGATCCAGGGCCTGCAGTTGCGGCGACAGGCGCTTGAGTTTGTAGAGCAGTTTCTCGAAATGATCCCGGTGGCTGGCGGTGTGGTCCAGCTGGCTGGAGAGGATCCAGCGATTTTCCCGGCGGCGCGCCTCGGGGAAGGCCTCGCTGAAGCTTTCCCCTTCATGCCAGTAATCGTCAGCGTTTTGCCCCAGTAGCAGATCCAGTTGGCGGGGATCATGGTCAAAGCCGAACACCGTAAAATAGACGTGGTGTTCCATGGCTCACTGTTCCGGTTGCAGGTCGCGGTTGCGTTGCAGCTCGTTCACCGGAAAGCCCTTGCTTTCGGCCAGCTGCAGCAATGCTTGATATTGATCATCTGGCAGCTCCGGGCTACGTGCCAGAATCCACAGGTATTCCCGGCTCGGTTCGCCGATCACCACCGTCTGGTAATTCTTGTCCAGGGCAATGATCCAGTAATTGCCCTCGGTGATGGTGGGTAACAGTTTGGATATCCAGCTGTCGAAACGCACCTTGAGTTTGGCATTGTCAGAACCGGGGACCACCCGGGCGGTGCCTTCCGCTACGCTGGGTTCCTCGCCGTCACGTTGGCAGCGGTTGACCACGCGCACGGTGCCATCCTCATTGAGAGAGTAAGTGGCGGTGGAGTTATAGCAACCGCGCTGGAACCACTGGGGCAGGCGGGCGATTTCATACCAGGTGCCGCTGTAGCGTTCCAGTTCTACCTGGTCGACGGTGGCCAGGGGCTTGTCCCCGCCGCAGGCGCCCAGCAGGCTGGCGAGGAGCAGGGTGAACAATCCCGGTATCAGTCGCATGGAGATATCCTCTTTGTGGGTAGAGTGACAGGCTAGCCTGAATCAAGCCTGACATGAATGGGCATGCTATACTGCCGCGCTGTTCCATGGAGGCAATTTTGTCCGATTCATCCACCAGACTGGAGCTTGTGCAACTGGGCTGCGAGCGCGACGATCGCATGCTGTTCAGTGGCCTGAGCCTGACCGCACGCGCCGGGGAAATCTGGCAGATTACCGGTGCCAACGGCGCCGGCAAGACCACCCTGTTGCGGATTCTGGTGGGGCTGCATGGCTTCTTTGAGGGCGAGCGACGCTGGTGGCAGCCTCAATGGCAGCAGGACCTGTTGTATCTGGGGCACCAGCCCGGTGTCCGCGAAGAGCTCAATCCGCTGGAAAACCTGCGCTATGCCTGCGCCCTGAACCATCAGGCCGGTGACCCCATGGCGGCCCTGGCGGCGGCAGGGTTGCGGGGTTTCGAGGATGTGCCGGCAGCACACCTCTCTGCCGGCCAGAAACGGCGCGTTGCCCTGGCGCGGTTGTGGCTGGAACGCAAAGCGGTGTGGGTGCTCGACGAACCCTATACGGCCATCGACCAGGACGGCGTGGCACAACTGGATGCGCAGATGCAGCAGGCCGCTGAGGCCGGCTCCCTGGTGATCTATACCTCCCACCACCGGGTTGGCGACGGCGTGCAGCGTCTGCATCTGGAGAATGGCCGTGCCGAGGTGCTTTCATGAATACCTTCCGTGCCGCGCTGGGTCGGGAATTGCTGGTGCTATGGCGCAGCCCGGCGGAGATCATCAATCCGCTGTTTTTCTTCGTGATGGTGATCAGCCTGTTTCCGCTGGCAATCTCCCCGAAACCGGAATTGCTGGCTACCGTGGCGCCGGGGGTGCTCTGGGTGGCGGCTCTGTTGGCGGTGATGTTGTCCCTGGATGGGCTGTTCCGCCGGGATCAGGAAAGCGGTGTGCTGGACATGTTGCTCACGGCCCCCGTGATGCCGGTGGTGCCGGTGCTGGCCAAATTGCTGGCTCACTGGTTGCTCACCGGTCTGCCGCTGGTGCTGATTTCGCCGCTGCTGGGACACATGCTGCAACTGCCGGATGAAGCCCTGGGGACGGTGATGTTGAGCCTGCTATTGGGTACCCCGGCGCTGACCATTGTCGGCGCCATTGGCGCGGCCCTCACGGTAGGACTCAACCGAGGTGGTATCCTGCTCGCCGTGCTGGTGCTGCCCCTGTATATCCCGGTGCTGATTTTTGGCGCCGGGGCGGTGAGTGCAGCGGCCGGTGGCGCCAATGTGGATGGCATTCTGGCGATTCTGGGTGCCTTGCTGGCATTAACGATCAGTCTGGGACCCTTGGCGGTGAGCGCCGGTCTCAAAATCAGTTCAGGGAATTGAGGTTCAGATAACGAAATGGTCTGGCAAACGTTGAAGCGGTGGTACCACATGCTGGGCTCACCGCGCTATTTCTACACCTTCAGCTCCCGGGTACTGCCCTGGCTGACGCCCATTGCCTTGCTGACTCTGGCGGCGGGCCTGGTCTGGGGATTGGCATTTGCCCCGGCGGATTATCAGCAGGGCAACAGCTACCGGATCATCTTCATTCACGTGCCCGCATCCAGCGGTGCCCTGATGGGCTACATGGCCCTGGGCGTGTCCGGTCTGGTGGCGGTGGTCTGGCGCATGAAGATGGCGGAGGTCATGCTCAAGTCCATCGCTCCCTTTGGGGCGGCGCTGGCGGCCATTTCCCTGGTGACCGGTGCCCTGTGGGGCAAACCTACCTGGGGTACCTACTGGCAGTGGGATGCGCGCATGACCTCCATGCTGATTCTGCTGTTCATGTATGTGGGCGTGATTGCCCTGCAGGCGGTCATCCGCGATCCCCGTCAGGCAGCCCGGGCCGCGGGCCTGCTGGCCATGGTGGGGGTGATCAATGTGGTGATCGTGAAGTATTCCGTGGAATGGGTGCAGACCCTCCATCAGGGTTCCACCCTGAAGATGTTCGGTGAATCCACCATTGATCCGGCCATGAAGTATCCGCTGCTGTTGAGCATGCTGGGCCTGTGGTTGCTCTATGCCGTCAATGTGCTGCTACGCGCTCGCACTGAGGTGCTGTGGCGGGAACGGCGCAGCAAGTGGGTGAGCAAACGGGTGAAGGAGGGCGAGCACTGATGGCTTTCGACAGTTTTGCCGATTTTCTGGCCATGGGAAAACATGGATTTTATGTCTGGAGCGCCTACGGAGTCAGTGCGCTTTTGATCATCGCCAACATGGTGTTGGCGATACGCGGGCAGGGACAGGTGCGTCAACGTCTGGCACGGCAACAGCGCCGTGACTCTCTGGGAGAATCTGAACAATGAATGCGGCACGCAAGCAGCGACTGATCCTGGTGGTCTCCATTCTGGTGGGCCTGGCTATCGCCTGCGGATTGATGTTTTATGCGCTGCGCCAGAACATCAATCTGTTTTTCACTCCCCAGCAGGTGATGGCCGGTGAGGCGCCGCTGGAAACCCAGATGCGTGTGGGTGGCCTGGTGGAAGAGGGCAGTGTGGTGCGCGACCAGGAGACCCTGGACGTGCAGTTTGTGCTCACCGATGGCAAGGGCCGCTTTACCGTGCACTATCAGGGTATCCTGCCGGACCTGTTTCGCGAGGGGCAGGGCATCGTCGCCAACGGCACCCTGATAAGCCGCAACCGCTTTGAGGCCGAGGAAGTGCTGGCCAAGCACGACGAAACCTACATGCCGCCGGAAGTCCAGGATGCCCTGGAAAAGGCCGGTCATCCGGGAGCGAAGAAAGGCAGTGAACAGTGAATAGTTAACAGTGAACAGTTCGCGAGTGGGCCTGGTCCTGCTTTGCAAGATGAGAGGCCGCGTCCATGGCATGGGCGCGGCCTCTTTGCTTGTAGTTGAACCGGCGCTGGACCGCGCCGCTGTTAACTGTTCACTATTCACTGTTAACTGAATAAAACCGCTTGCTACCCCTCCCTGTCTGGCCCTACATTCGCGGGTATCGGTGCCATCTCCGGCACCTCGCAATTTAGGGCTTTTCATGAGTCAGGTTATTATTCTGGTCGACGACCCGGCAGACTGGGCCGCCTACTATCCCGCCCGCCATCTGCTCTCCGCCCGGGAGTATCTGCAGGCACAGCAACCGGTCTGTACCGACAAGAAAGTGCAGGTGATCAACCTGTGCCGCAGCTATAAATACCTCAGCCCCGGCTACTACTGTTCCCTGCTGGCGGAAGCTCGCGGGCAGCGGGTGTTGCCGTCCGTACGAACAGTGAATGACCTGAGCCGCAAGGCGCTTTATGGCCTGCATTTCGGTCAATTCGAAGCGGCGCTGGACAAGGCCATGAAACGCAAGGGCAGTGGGACGGATCACTTCTCGCTGATGCTGTACTTCGGCCACACCACCCAGGAAGGCCTGGCTGACCTGGGGCGGCAGATTTTTGATCAGTTACCCTGTCCGTTGTTGAAGGTGGAGTTCCGTCGCCGCGAGCAGTGGACCATCGAAGCGTTGAAGCCGCTGGCCCTGAAGCAACTGAAAGGGGCCGAGGAAGATGCCTTTGCCCAGGCCCTGGAGCAGTTCAATGCCCGTGTCTGGCGCAACCCGCGCCGCCGTCGCAGTGACCGCTACGAACTGGCCATGCTGGTTAATGAGGAAGAGGCGTTGCCGCCCAGTGACAAGGCGGCGTTGAAGCGTTTTATCCGGGCCGGACGTCAGCTGGGGATTCGCGTGGACCAGATCGGCCGTGATGCCTACACCCGCCTGGGTGAGTACGACGGTCTGTTTATCCGCGAGACTACTGCACTGGATCACCATACCTACCAGTTCGCCCGCAAGGCAGAACAGGAGGGCATGGTGGTGATGGATGACCCGGGTTCGATCCTGCGCTGCACCAACAAGATCTACCTGGCGGAACTGATGCAGGCCAATGGGGTGCCGGTGCCGCCAACGGCTTTTGTGTTCAGCGATGACGATGAGCAGATTGACCGACTGATCGACGAGCTGAAACTGCCCATGGTGTTGAAGATTCCTGACGGCAGTTTTTCCCGGGGTATCAGCAAGGTGAAGACCCGCGAAGAGCTGGCCACCAGCCTGCGGGATTACCTGAAACAGTCGTCGGTGGTATTGGCCCAGGCCTTTATGTACACGGATTACGACTGGCGCATCGGCGTGCTGAACAACCGGCCCCTGTTCGCCTGTCAGTATTTCATGAGCAAAGGGCACTGGCAGATCTACCACCACCAGAGCGGCGGCAAGACCGAATCCGGCAACAGCCGTACCCTGCCGGTACAGGAAGTCCCGCCCAAGGTGCTGAAAGCCGCCCTCAAGGCCGCAAAGCTGATGGGCAATGGTCTCTATGGCGTGGACCTGAAACAGTCCGGGGACCAGGTGGTAGTGATCGAGGTGAACGACAACCCGAACATCGATGCCGGGGTGGAAGACGCCTGGTTGGGCGAGGATCTTTATCGCCAGGTGATGCTGGAGTTCCTGCGTCGCATGGAGGCCAAGCGCATCGGCCTGCCGGTGTAGCCTCTCCCTTTCCGTAGGAGCGTCGCTGGCGGCGCGATTCCCCCCACCGGTGCCAACCTCTCCCCGTTGGAGCCATGCTCGCATGGCGAATAGGGTTGAGGTAGCACCGGAGGAGGGTCTGGCTCCGTTTCCCAACAAGAAAGCGTTCTATTGAACGCCTTGTCTCATTTTCCGTAACACCCCGCCGTTGCCTTTCGCGATCTTGTCAGGTCTGATCGAAGAAAAGCACAAGGAACTCTCCATGCAACTTCTCGGGTTATTGCGTCGCGAGCTGCGTAGCGAATGTCGCCAGTGGGTGGACGACGGCGATATCAGTGAAGACCAGGGCAACCGCATTCTGGCCCGCTACGGCACCCGCCTGGACGACGATTCCGACAGTTCACTGGCCTACAAGGTGCTGGTCACTGTGGCCTTGTTATTTGTCGGTATGGCCATCCTGCTGCTGGTGTCAGCCAACTGGGAGACGATCCCCCGGGCCGTGCGCATGCTGGGCTTGATTGCCACCACCGTGGCGTTGAACGGGGTGGGCATCTATCAATACCTGCAGCGCCGAGAGGGTATCGGCTGGCTGTTTCTCGGCGGCATCAGCTATGGCGCCTCGATCATGCTGATCGCGCAGATCTACCACCTGGGCGAACATTTCCCGGATGGCCTGTTTTACTGGGCACTGGGCGTGGCACCCATGGCCTGGCTGGTGCGTAGCCGGGTGATTACCCTGCTGATGCTGGCGGTGGCCATGCTCTGGCTGTTTGCCGAAGGTCAGTTTTCACCGCCCTGGGCCATGGCCCTGTTCATGGCAGTGGGGCTGACGGTGGCGGTACAGGCCCGATCCGCGGGGCTGATGCTGGTGCTGGCGGCAGTGGCGGTGAGCTGGCTGAATCTGTTGCTGGGCTGGGCCTATGGCTACCCGCGCGGGCCGGATTTCGAGGCCGGGCATCTAACCCTGAATCTGGGCCTGCTGGCGTTGCTCTATGCGCTGGTCTGTTGGCTGGGCAGTCGCCCTGCCTTGCACAGGCAACGGGCCGGCAGTCTGATCGGACTATGGACCCTGCGGGGCTATCTGTTGCTGTTGCTGCCGTTCACGTTCAGCGAATTCTCCGAAGGTTACCTCCATGAGCAGGCCGGGTTGACGGACCCGGGGTTGTGGCTGGGGCTGCTGCCGGCCTTGCTGGCGTCATCATTGTTGGTGTTTCGCCGTCTGGGACAGACCGGCGGGCGGTTGCTGGTCATGCTGCTGCCATTCGTGATGCTGGCGATTCATGGTTTGTTGAGTCGGGACGATGCCATGCTGTTTGCGGTGGCGGTGAATCTGCTGGCGTTGTTGTCGGCCATTGTGCTGATTCAGGAGGGCTTGCGGCGTGGCCTCAGCCAGTTCTTCTACAGCGGCATTGCCCTGGTATTGGCGCTGGCGGTGATGCGCTATCTGGATCTGTTCGGTGATTACCTGGGCGCCGCGGCCATGTTCCTGGTGGCGGCGGCGGTGCTCTATGGCGCGGCGCGCTACTGGCGTCGCCAGCAGCGTCTTGTGGCGCCGGAAAGCGGGGAGGGACAGGCATGAAACAGCGCACTCTGGGCCTGGCCTTGCTGGCCGCGCTTACCCTGCAAGTGGTGATTCTCGCCGGGGTCTTTGCGAACGGTTTCTACCCGCTATGGCTGGGCGAGGAAATCCGTGTGGAAACCCGTCCGGTGGACCCGCGGGATCTGTTCCGCGGTAACTATGCCCGCCTGGGCTACGAGTTCAGCACCCTGCCTGCGACAGGATTTCGTCCCGGGGACGTGATTTATCTGCCTCTCGAGCAAGACGGCGACCTGTGGCGCGGACTGACTCCGTCCCACCAGCCCCCGGCGCAGGGTCTTTACCTGCGCGGCAGAGTCAGCGGTTTGCCCTGGGGCGGCACCCGCCGAGTCACCTACGGCATCGAGGCCCTGTTTGCCCCGAAGGAAAAGGCGCTGCAACTGGAGCGGGAATTACGGGACGGTGCTGTGGCGGTGCTGAAGGTGGCACCGAATGGTCGGGCGGCGCTGGTGACGGTGGAGACTAAAGCAATTGATAATTAATAGTGAATAATTAATAACGCGCGATCCTGGGTTCCTGCTTATGAAACGCAAGAGGCCGCGTCCATGGCTTGGGCGCGGCCTCTTGCGTTGCAGGTCTCTGTCCGCTTTCACGCGTAGTTTTTAACTATTAATTATTCATTATTAATTGCTTTACCCCATTATTTTTTGAATAAACCCGGACTCCTTCTCAATGGTTTTGGCAAAGGGCTCCAGGGCGTGCATGCGCTCGGTGTGGGCGGCCAGGTTGGGGTAGTTGGCCGGATCGATGCTTTCGCCACCGTGTTTGAAGTTGACCAGCTGGCTGGCCAGGCTGATATCCGCCACGCTCAGGCTGTCGCCAACCAGGAACTCACGACCCTTCAGTTCCTTGTCCAGATAGGCAAACAGGGGCGGGATGGTGGTGGTCAGGGCGTGCTGCACTTTCTCTTCATCGCACTCCTTGCCGATCAGGCGCATCACTACCCGGTTGCGGAACACGGCGAAGGTACAGCGCATGGCCAGGTCATAGTCCACATAACGCTGGAACCAGATTGCCCGCCCCAGTTCCATGGGGTCGGTGGGGTAGAGGGCCGGTTCCGGGTAGACCTTCTCCAGGTAGGCGCAGATGGCGGCAGAATCCGCCAGATACTGGCCGTCCACTTCCAGGGCCGGAATGCGTTTCATGGGGCTGATCTTTTCGTAGCCTTCCGGTGGATTGTTGGGGTCGATATGTACGGCTTCGTAGTCAACTCCTTTCAGTGCCAGCACCACGCGGGTCTTGCGAACGAAGGGTGACAGGGCGGCTCCGTACAGCTTGATGGTCATGGGTCTCTCCCGGTAAATGGTTGTTTTTTCAACGGTGTGGCGAAAGTTTCGCCGTTATAGCGCGCCAATATCAGAGCAGCACAGGTTTTTCGGGTCAATGACGGACCGGGCCAAAATTTTTCCTTGACGCTGGCCGATCAGATACCTATTCTACGCGCCGCTTTGACGTACCACGTCAAGCCCGGGTCCCCTTCGTCTAGTGGCCCAGGACACCGCCCTTTCACGGCGGTAACAGGGGTTCGACTCCCCTAGGGGACGCCACTAATTCGCTGGTCGTTAGCTGGCAAAAAGTTAAGCGGGAATAGCTCAGTTGGTAGAGCACGACCTTGCCAAGGTCGGGGTCGCGAGTTCGAATCTCGTTTCCCGCTCCAAATCAGAAGGGACCCTTTCGGGTCCCTTCGTCGTTTCCGGCCCTGTCATTTGCTTTCAACCGGGCGGCCCTTACACTAGGGACTGACCGAAAGCGAAGAGACTATGGCCCGCCTACACCCCCGATTGCTGGAAGCCCTCAACCTGTTACCGCAGGACAAGCCTGTTCATCTGCTGACACGGCATTCTGTGCGTGAGTTGGCCAAGAACGGCTTTGCCGACTATCGGTTGCCGCTGACCCCGGAAGGTATCGACATGGCCCGTGAATGGGGCGCCCAGCTGGCGCGGCCGGTGGAGGCGTTCTATTCCAGCCCGGTGGGGCGCTGTGTGAATACTGCCATCGCCATGGCAGAAGGCGCCCGCAAGGCGGGGCTGATTGATGAGATTCCCGATATCACCACGGATACCACCCTGGTGGAGCCGGGGTGCTATGTGGAGGACCTGAACCAGGTGGGGCCCACCTTCCTGAAAATGGGGGCCTTCCGGTTTCTCAATCAGCACCTTCAGGAGCCGTTCGACGGCATGCTGTCCCCGGCAGAAGGCCGCAGCAAGCTGGCGGCTTACCTGAAAGCCCGGGAGCCTGCCAGTGGCCACCTCAATGTTCACGTGACCCATGACACCATTCTGGCGGTGCTGGTGGCCGAGCTGCATGGCCGCCGCCGCATCAGCGAAGAAGACTGGCCCTGGATGATGGAAGGGCTATGGGTGTGGTTCAGCGGTGGGCAGATGCACTGGGTCTGGCGTGGTGAACATGGCCACCGGGTGCTTGACCACTGATCTCTCTCTTCACCATCCATTCGACTATTTTGGCGAGGTAATCCTTGTCTGCTCTGACGATTCGTAATCTGACCAAGACCTATGCCAATGGTGTGCAGGCGCTCAAGGGCATCGATCTGCAGGTGGAGAAGGGTGACTTCTTTGCCCTGCTTGGCCCCAACGGTGCGGGCAAATCCACCACCATCGGTGTGATCAGTTCCCTGGTCAACAAGACCGGCGGAGAGGTGAGTATCTTCGGCTATTCCCTGGATACCGAACGGGCCCTGGCCAAGCAGAAAATTGGCGTGGTGCCCCAGGAATTCAACTTCAACCAGTTTGAAAAGGTGTTCGACATCGTCGTCACCCAGGCGGGTTTTTATGGCATCCCCGCGCCCCTGGCTCGAGAACGGGCGGAGAAATACCTGCGCCAGCTGGGCCTGTGGGAAAAACGCGACAAACAGTCTCGGACCCTGTCCGGCGGCATGAAGCGCAGGTTGATGATTGCCCGGGCGCTGGTGCATGAACCGGAACTGCTGATTCTGGATGAGCCCACCGCCGGGGTGGATATCGAGCTGCGCCGTTCCATGTGGGATTTCCTTACCCGCATCAACGGTGAAGGCAAAACGATCATTCTCACCACGCATTATCTGGAAGAGGCGGAATCCCTGTGTCGCCACATTGCCATCATTGATCACGGCACCATCGTGGAAAATACCGACATGAAATCCCTGCTGGAAAAACTGCAGGTGGAAACCTTTATTCTGGATCTGGCCCGGCCGGTCACCGAGGAGCCGGTGCTGGAGGGGTTCGAGGTGTGGCTGAAAGATTCCCGAATGCTGGAAGTGGCGGTACCCAAATCACAAAGCCTCAACACCCTGTTTGTGGCGTTGGCGGATCAGCACTTCGAAGTGATGAGTATGCGTAACAAGGCCAACCGGCTGGAGGAATTGTTTGTGCGACTGGTGGAGCAGAACCTGCCCGGGGAGCAGGCATCATGAGTGCATACCAACAGTGGGTGGCCTTTCTCACCATCGTTACCAAGGAAATCCGTCGTTTTACCCGGATATGGCCGCAGACATTGCTGCCTCCGGCGATCACCATGACCCTGTACTTCGTGATCTTCGGCAATCTCATCGGGAGCCGCATCGGTGAGATGGGCGGGTTTAATTACATGCAGTACATCGTCCCCGGCCTGATCATGATGAGCGTGATACAGAACAGCTACGGCAATGTGGTGAGCTCGTTCTTTTCCACCAAGTTCCAGCATTCCATTGAAGAGATGCTGGTGTCGCCGATGCCGGCCCACGTGATCCTCAATGGCTTTATCGTTGGTGGGATGGTGCGCGGGATGCTGGTGGGCCTGATCGTCAGCCTGCTCAGTCTGTTTTTCACCCATCTGTCCATGCAGCACCTGCTGATTACCATCACCGTGGTGATACTGACGGCGGCCCTGTTTGCCCTGGGCGGTTTCATCAACGCCATCTTTGCCAACAAGTTCGATGATATTTCCATCGTTCCCACCTTTATTCTGACGCCGCTGACCTACCTGGGCGGGGTGTTCTATTCCATCGATTTACTGCCGGAATTCTGGCGGACAGTGAGCCTGGCGAACCCCATCGTTTACATGGTCAATGCCTTCCGTTACGGCGTGCTGGGTGTCAGTGATGTGAATGTCTACGCTTCACTGGGAGCGATCCTGATGTTTGTGGTGGCGTTCTATCTGCTGGCACTGTGGCTGTTGCAACGGGGTACGGGTATTCGCCACTAAACAATCGGATTATGATGGGAATATAATCCATGGACGGGTGTGCCAAGAGGTAATCATGAGTTATTTGAAGGAAACGCCACTGGGGCGGTCCACCGATTATGTGGATGAGTACATGCCCTCGTTGTTGTGCCCGGTGCCGCGCTGGGATGCGCGGGAATCCCTGGAGCTGGAAGAGCTTGGCGATGAGGATACCAGCCTGCCGTTCCACGGCACGGATATCTGGAATGCCTACGAGCTGTCCTGGCTCAATGAAAAAGGCAAGCCGGTGGTGGCCCTGTGCGAGCTGCGTATTCCCTGTACTACCCCCAATATTGTGGAATCCAAGTCGCTCAAGCTGTATCTGAATTCCTTTGCCAACACCCGTTTTGAAAGTCGAGACAAGGTACGCGCCGCCATTGAAAAGGATGTGGCCCAGACCGTGGGTGGCAATATGGAAGTGTTGCTGTATTCCCTGGAAGAATCCGCCGGTTTTCCGGTCTGGGAAGATCGTGGTCAGTGCGTGGATAACATTGATATCGGGTTTGAGCACTATGAATACCGGCCCGACCTGCTGCTGTGCGACCAGGGGGCCGAGCAGACCGGCCAGCTTTATTCCCACTTGTTACGTAGCCATTGCCCGGTAACCAACCAGCCGGACTGGGCCACGGTGGTGGTGCGCTACACCGGTCGCGCCATCAGCCCTGCCAGTTTTCTGCGTTATGTGGTGTCCCTGCGAAATCACCAGGGGTTCCATGAACAGATTATCGAGCAGATGTTCGTGGATCTGATGCGCCAGTGCTCCCCACGCCACCTGACCGTTTATGGTCGCTTTACGCGCCGGGGAGGCATCGACATCAATCCGTTCCGCTCCAACAGCGAGCAGCCCTTACCGAATCGACGCACCATCCGTCAGTAACATCATCAAGCCAACATCGTTATCAAGGAGCGAATAATGTCGGATCTGGAACAGACCCAGAGCGAACCCAAACCGGAAGAACGCAGCCTGGGCCTTGCCTGCCACCTCCTGGCGCTGGCGGGTCTGGTGGTGCCGTTCGGGAATATCCTGGGGCCACTGATCATGTGGCTGGTCAAGAAAGATGAAAGTGCCTTTGTCGATGACCAGGGCAAGGAAGCATTGAACTTCAACATCACCATTTCCATTGCCGGCTTTATTGCCTTCCTGCTGATGTTTGTGGTCATCGGCGGTCTGCTGTTGCCGATCATCGGTATCTTCTGGTTGGTGATGACCATCATCGCCGCGGTGAAGGCCAATGGCGGAGAGCGGTATCGTTATCCGTTGACCATTCGGTTGATTAAATAATAGCTACAAGCTACAAGCTACAAAAAAACCGCACCCTTTGGACGCGGTTTTTTTGTTTTAAGAGAGTTTCAGCGCGGAGCACGGCGACTGGAATTTGGCAATGTCTTTACCTCGTGTTGCAGCTTGAAGCTTGGGGCTTGCTGCTGCCTTTAAGGCCCCAACGGCCAGCCAAACCCGATCCACACTCCCAGCAAGACCGACCACCCCAGCAACAACGTCAGGCTATAAGGCAGCATCAGGGCGATCAGGGTGCCGATACCGGTGTCTGGCTGATAGCGGCGAGCGAAGCCCAGTACCAGTACGAAATAGGGCATCAGCGGGGTGATGATATTGGTGCTGGAATCACCCACCCGGTAGGCCGCCTGGGTTGCTTCCGGGGAGATGCCCAGCAGCATCAGCATGGGTACAAAGATGGGCGCCAGGATAGACCACTTGGCCGAAGCGCTGCCGATCAATAAATTGATCAGAGCGGCAAGCAATACGAAAAACAGCAACAGCACCACCTTGGGGAGCGTCAGGCTGCCCAGCCAGGCAGCGCCCTCAATGGCGAGCAGCAGTCCCAGCTGACTGTAATTGAACCAGGCCACAAACTGAGCGGCGAAAAACATCAGCACCAGGTAGCCGGCCATGGAAGCCATGGTGGTTTCCATGGCACTGATGATGTCGCCGGCATTGCGAAACTGGCCGCTCATCCGCCCATACACCGCACCACACACCCCTGCGATGACCGCCACGATCACTACCAGCCCGTGAATGAACGGCGAGCCGAGGATGCCACCGGTGTCCTGGTGGCGCAGGGGCGCATCGGCGGGTAGCACCAGCAAGGCAATGCCCCCCAGCAGCAGCACCAGGGTGGCCAGCGTCCATTTCAGGGCGTGGGGGTGGCTGCTTGGCACTTCCGGGGTGGAGGCCTCTCCACGTGGCTGGTTGGCCAGCCTGGGTTCGGTGATGCGCTGGGTGACCAGGGTGACCAGTGCGGTGACCAGAAAGGTGGAGACGATAATGAACCAGTAATTGCCGGTGGCATCCACGGTTCGGCTCGGGTCCACAATCCGGGCGGCTTCCGTGGACAGGCCGGCCAGGGTAGCGTCCACCGGCCCCACTAAAAGGTTGGCGCTGAAGCCGCCGGATACCGCTGCAAAGGCGGTGGCGATGCCGGCGATGGGGGAGCGACCGGCAAGCTGAAATACCAGCCCGGCCAACGGGATCAGCACCACATAGCCCGCATCCACGGTGAGGCTGGAGAGGACCCCGGCAAAGGCCACCGTGATCACCAGGGTGCGTCCGGACGCCCGTCGCACCAGACTGGCCAGGCTTACTGACAACAGCCCGGACTGCTCTGCCACGCCCAGCCCCAGCATGGCCACCAGCACGATGCCCAGCGGTGCAAAGCCGGTGAAGTTGCCCACCAAGGAGGTGAACAGATAGCGAATGCCGTCGCCGTCGACCAGCGAGCGCACCGTTACCGTCTCGTCGCTGAGCGGATGCACGGTGGATAGCCCCATTGCTCCCAATACTGCGGTGAGCGGAAGCAGCAACAGGCAAAGCCAGACAAACAGCAGGGTCGGGTGGGGCAGTTTGTTGCCCAGCGTTTCCAGTCGGCCCAGCCAGCCGGGGGTGTTGGTCATGGTGTGGCCCCTTGTGGTAATCGGATTACTTTAGCGAGGAGCGGCTAGCGGGAACAAGGGGGATCGAGGGCGGTGTTTCGTAGGAGCTATGCTTGCATGGCGAATGGTTGGAGAAGGTTCGCATGTCGCAGATCCCCCTTGGGGGGCAAGCATAGCTCCAACAGATGGCGGAAGGCGTTTCATCTTTACCGGTTTCGCGGAAAGATATCGCCTGGCGTTGTGAGGGTTCAACTCCCTCATGGCGCCCACAAAAAAGCCCCGCATTGCGGGGCTTTTTTAAATTTGGCGGTGGGGGAGGGATTCGAACCCTCGATACGTTTCCGTATACACACTTTCCAGGCGTGCTCCTTCGGCCACTCGGACACCCCACCTTGAACTGATTGTGCTCAAGAGCCATCTGGCCAACTCTTGAGGGCGCGTAGAGTACCGGAGGGTGGGGCCTGAGGCAAGCGCCTCACTGCCTGGTTGGTCAGGGTTTGAGCAGTTCCGGGCTGGAGATTCAGGTTCTAGCCAGGTACAGGCCCTGATACAGGCAAACCACCTGGCCGTCGGAGGCAGTGCCCGTGGCATGAATGCGAAGCGTGGCCTTGCCCCGTCGGCTGAGACGCTGGGTGAAGCGATCCCGGTCTTCTTCGCTGATGGTCGCGGCGATATGCAGATCACCGTCCAGCGGTAATTTGTATTCCAGCGAGGTTTCCACGGCCACCACGTCGGCCGGGTGACCGCTCTTCTGGGCCGCCAGCGTGGTCAGTCCCCAGCCGGCCAGAGTGAGCAGGGCAGACTGGCTGCCGGCAAAGAAGGTGCCCTTGTCATTGTGGTTGGGCGCCAAGGGCGCGGTGACGACCAGGCAGAGACCGTCGAAATCGGCGAAGGTGAAATCCAGATGCCGGGTCAGGGGGATGGCGTCGCGGACCCGTTCTCCCAGCGCGGCCAGATCCATCATGGCAGGGTACGGATGAAGTCGGCGGGTGACTCATCCGGCAGGCTTTTCAGATTGCCCAGCGGGGTGCCCAGATACAGGTAGGCCACCACCTGATCCTTGGGGGCAAAGCCCAGCATGCGCTTGGCCAGATCGGAGTTGGCCATGGCACCGGTTCGCCACATGGCGCCCAGGTTCAGTTCATAGGCGGCGACCATCATGTTCTGTACGGCGGCGCCAACGGCCAGCACCTGTTCCCACACGGGAATCTTGTGGTTCTCGGTGACCTCCGCCACGGCAACGATGATGGTCGGTGCACGCATTGCCTTGCTGCGGGCAATTTCCCGGCTGCGTGTATCGGCCTCCGGCTGCTCCTCCAGGAGTTGGGCTTCCATGATGTCGCCCAGCCGTTCCCGTTGCTCGCCTTCCAGGACGATAAACCGCCAGGGACGCAACAGGCCATGGTCCGGTGCACGGATAGCCGCGCGCAGCAACAGGTCGAGCTGCTCATCGCTGGGGCCTGGCTGGTCCAGACGGGGGCTGGAAACACGGGTGGTCAGGGCGGTGATGGTGTCCATTCAGGGCTCCTTGTACTGGGGCGCCATGGTAGCCCGATTTGATAACAAGTCCCAGTCACCGCTATCTGTCTGCCTTTGATCATGCCAGTCTTTTTTCTTAGAAGGGAAACGGATAAGCTTCTCGCAAATCACGTGAAACGGTTCACATGCCAAGCTCAATCAAAAAGAAAGCCCGCCGACTGCATATCGGTCCCATGGAGCGGGCGCGGCGTCAGGCCAATTACATCCGTTTACTGGCTTTTCTCGTGGCTGCCATGATTCTTATGGCCGGCCTCAAGCTGGAATTGTACCCACAGATTTACATGCTCGGGGTGGCGGGGTTGCTTGTATATCCTTTGACCGCCCAAGGCTTGCTGCTTCTGGCCGAAAGGCAGGATCGCCCGCAAAAGCCGGTTCATACACTTTTGATGCAGGCCGATGCGATGATCATCGGTGTGGTCTGTGCCCTGCTGCATTTCGCGTTGGTGCCCTCGATGGTGTTGTTGATCATTGTGCATGCCAATGCGGTGAGCAGTGGTGGCCTGAAGCCCTGGCTACTGAACCTGTTGATGACGGCCATCGGTGCGCTGGTGATGGGCTGGATTCTGGGTTTTCCCGCCTTGCCGGTGGAGCAGTCACCGATCTTGCTGACGGTCATTTCCCTGTTGGGCCTGGGGATCTATGTGGGGGCATCTTCCGCCTTTGCGCATCTCCAGGCCCGTTATCTGAAGCAAGCCCAGGATGCCGTGCGCCGCCAGCAGAAGCAGGCGGTGGATATGTCGCGCAAACTGGCCAAGTATCTGCCGCCCCAGGTGTGGGGATCGCTGTTTTCCGGTAAGCGTGATGCCAAGCTGGAAACCCGCCGCAAACGGCTGACGGTGTTCTTTTCCGACATCAAGGGCTTCAGTGCCATTTCCGAGGAGCTGCCGCTGGAAACCCTGACCAGCATGCTCAATACCTATCTCAGTGAAATGACCCGCATCGCTTTGCGTCATGGCGGCACCATCGACAAGTTTATCGGGGACGCGGTGATGGTATTTTTTGGCGATCCCAAAAGCGCCGGCGCCCAGGAAGATGCTTTCCACTGTGTCATGATGGCCATCGAAATGCAGGAGCAGATGAAACTGCTGCGTCAGCGCTGGAAGCGGGAGGGCATTGATCACAAGCTGGAAATCCGCATTGGTATCAACACCGGCTATGTGACAGTAGGCAATTTCGGTACCGACTCGCGAATGGATTACACCATTCTGGGTACCGACGTGAATCTGGCCAGCCGACTGGAATCCGCCTGTCGCCCCGGTGGTGTGCTGATTTCCCAGGCCACCCAGGAGCTGGTGAAAGACCGTATTCAGTGCCGCAATATTGGCGACATTCAGGTCAAGGGATTCAACCGGCCGATTCCGGTGTATGAAGCCATGGGGGCCAAGAAGGATGCCGGCGCCCGCAACCGCTATGTATCCGCTGAAACCCAGGGCTTCGGCATTCATCTGGATGTGCAGCGGGTGCGCAATTTCGACAAGAACTCCATCCTCAAGACGCTGGCCCGATCCGCCACTGACCTGAAACAGGACAAGACGGTGGACCTGGACTTTGAAGCGGAGGGCTTCAGCTTGCACGTGAAAAGCGCCGAACTGAAAAAACGCGAACGGGAAAAAATCATCGATGTGATGGGCCGTGCCGCGAAAAAAGTGCAAACCGAAGTCAGGGTTTAAGGGATATTTTCGAGCTACGAGCTACGAGCTACGAGCTACGAGCTACGAGCTACGAGCTACGAGCTACGAGCTACGAGCTACGAGCTACGAGCTACGAGCTACGCTCGGTTGGATAGGGAAAGGTTGGGAAGTTCCTGGGACCTTGGCGTTTCTACGAAGCCACTGTAGGAACGTAGCGCAGCGGAGTAACGCACGTAGTTCCGTGCGGCCCGAAGGGTGAGCGAAGCGAATAATACCTCTTGAGGTGCGAACCGCGTTTGTGGGGAAATCGCCCGCACGGCGATCAGGAAGTTCAGCGCCCGACAGGTTTCAGAAAGAACGGCGGACGACAATTCTTTCTCGCCTCGCTACGCTCGGTTCGCTATGCAAGCATAGCTCCAACATGAAGGTTGGAGATAATGTCGCGGGCAGGGCGCTTGCCGTTTGGCACGGCCCCACCCGCGGTACACTCGAAGCAAGCAGCTAGTAGCTCGCCGCTGCTCTCACATCGGCAACACTTCCACGGTCCCTAGATATTGTAGCCGGCGCTGGTCGGCTTTCGGGTTGCTGACCTTGTCATCAGTGCTGGCGGCTTCCAGGTAGTAGCGACCGGCGGCCGGCCAGGAGATGGACAGCAACCCCTTGTCGTCGCTGATCACGGTCCAGTTGTCCTGGCTATCCCGATAACGGGTGCCGCCGGGGACCAGTTCCATTGCCACACCGGTGGCCGGTTTGCCGTCTACCAGCAGACGCCATTGCGAGGTTTCACCCGCGTACAGATCGTTGGGGTGGGTCAGCATTTCCAGTTCCATGCCTTTACCGGTGGGCGCAATGGGGGTCGGAGCGCCCAAGGTGACCACAGTCTCCAGGCGGTTATGGACTTCAATCAGGGTTACGTCGCTGGCATTTTGGGGGAGCTCGGCGAGCAGTTTGTCCGCATCCATGCCTCGGGCGCGTTGACGTTCACCGTTCACCTGGTACATCAGGAAATAACCGGGGTTGGCCACGGCGATCCGGTAGCTGCCGGGTTTGTCCAGGTTCACATCGAAGACGCTGCGGCGGTGACCTTTAAGCAGATTTTCCACGGTAGCGGCCTGACCATCCGGGCCGGTGACTTGCAGATAATCCAGCGGGTAGGCGCGCTCCACGGCGAAGATGTCATTGGAGATGCTGGCATCCACGGTGACCCACTGGGGCTCGGAGATACTGGTATGGCTGGGCAGCAGCCACAGCTTGTGGGCCTGGGCGGGCAATGCCATTGCCAGCAGGGATAACAGGCTGATGCGCTTCAGTGTGGTGTTCATGGTGTTCTCCTTTTCATGGTGATTGGCGTCAGGGGGTGAGGGTCAACGTGACGGTGCCCAGTTCACTGCTACCGTTAGCCTGGTGTTGCTGAGGTCGGCTGGCGGGCCACTGGAAGGGCAGACGCACCACTTCACGGCCGCCCACTTCCCGAGAGGCTTCCACCACCAGTTGGTAATTCCCCTTCGGCAGCTCCTGCAGGCGTTGCAGTTCGCTGAAATCCACCGAGTGTTTGCCCGGGCTGCGGGTGGCGCCGGTGAGGCCGTCATAGGGCTTTTGCTGGCCACGGCCGGTACGTCGCCACCATTGGCGGATATCCTTGAGCCACTTTTCCTGGTCGTCGTACCACAGGCCCAGTGGCAGGATGGTGCTGCGATCACTGTTTTCTACCCAGAAGGCCACGTAGGGCGCGTGGTATTCCGCCACTCTTAATCGGGGGATTTCCACTTCCACCTGAAAGGTATCGGCGCCGGCATAACCGGCCAGCAGAGAAAACAGCAAGACGGGGAGTAAACGCATGGGGCTGTCCTTTTAGTGCATGAAAAACACGATCAGTAACCAGGGCAGTGCCAGCCCGGCCAGGGTCACCGGCCAGGTGGCCGGACGACGTTTGGCGTGGAGCATCATCAGCCCCAGGCCGGTGAGTGCGAACAGCAGACTGGCCACGGCGAAGATGTCGATAAACCAGGTCCAGGCCGCGCCGGTATGCCGTCCCTTGTGCAGGTCATTGAAAAAGGCGATCCAGCCCCGGTCGGTCTGCTCGGCCAGCACGCTGCCATCATTGAGATCAATGGCCAGCCAGGCATCGCCGCCGGGGCGGGGCAGGGCCAGGTAGACTTCCCCGGCGGACCATTCGGCGACTTTGTCACCGGTACGGATCTGCATCTCCTGTTCCAGCCAGACGCGGACGGGCATGGGCAGGGCCCCTTCTTGCCTGAGGGCGAGCTGTTGCCGCAGTGGGGTGGGCAATAAGGCTTCCTGTTCCTGTACCGCCGGATCTGCATGAATAGCGCTGGCGTGGTTCAGGGTGATCCCGGTGAGGCTGAATAACAGCAGGCTGATCAGGCACAGGGCCGAGGTGATCCAGTGCCATTGGTGGAGCTGTTTCAGCCAGAAGGCTTTGCGTTTCTTGTTCACAGCGGGGGAGGGCTCGGCAAATTTCGATGCCAGGGATGGTAATGAGAATGGTTCTTTTTAAATAGACGCGGGGGCTGTAAAGAATGTAAGACGGAGCCCTTTCTTGAATTTGATTCAAATAATGCTGGATTCAGCGAATGGTAATTCTTATCATTCGCGAATGAATGCCGTTGCCCATATCCCTTCCCGCCTGCTGATCATCGAAGACGATGCGCTACTCGGCGCCCATCTGCGTGATTTTCTGACGGAGCGCCGTTATCAAACCACCCTCTGTGCGGATGGCGCCCGGGGTTTGGCGGCGGCGGCTTCCGGTGACTTTGATTTGGTATTGCTGGATATCCTGCTGCCCGGTCTGAATGGGCTGGAATTGCTGGCACAGCTTCGCCGGAAAAGCCCGGTGCCCGTGATCGTGGTGTCCGCCCTGGGTGACGAGCAGGCCAGGATTCAAGGGCTGATTGGTGGCGCCGATGATTACCTGCCCAAGCCGTTCAGCATGGCCGAACTGGCGGTACGGGTGGAGGCGCTGTTACGGCGGGTCAGCCTGGAGCGGCATCGGCCTGCGCTAACGGAAACCGCCGGTGGTCTGGTGCTGGACGAGGCTAGCCAGGGTGCGAGTTATCGGCATCAGGATCTGGGCCTGACCGGCACTGAATTCCGTCTCCTGCAGGTGTTGCTGGAGCACCGTGACCAGGTGTTGAGCAAGCCCTTCCTCTATCAGGCTGTGCTGTATCGGGGATGGGGTCGCCACGACCGTAGCCTGGACTTGCATGTCAGCCATCTGCGCCGCAAGTTGCGTGCTGCCGGTGTATCGGAATCCACCGTGCGCACCGTCTGGGGGCAGGGCTATACCCTGGTGACCGCTCATCTGTGATGCTTGATCGACATTCCCTGCTTTGGCGACTGGCAATGCTGCTGATGATAACGGCGGTGTGTACCGTCACGCTCAGCCACTGGCTCAATCGCACTCTGAGTAACCGGGCTTTGTTGCTCAGTGATGAGGCGAAAACCGTGATGCGCGGTTATGCCGCCGATGCGGAGCAAGCCTGGCTGAAGGAGGGGGCTCCGGGTGTGGCGGCCTGGATCGCTGCCGTGGCTGAGCATGAACCCGGCGACATCATGGTGGTCAGCCAGCATGACCAGTCGCTCAGCGGTATGCCTCTGACAGAATCGGAGCGGGACGGCCTGCGGTTTCAGCGGGGGCTGGAGTGGCGCATGAGTTTTCGTTATCGCTCCATGCCTTATATCGGTGTGCCTTTTCCCCAGCGACCGGAACAGGGTCGCCTGGTCATGCAGCTACCGCCTCGCTTCATGCCCGCTCAGGACTGGCCGATATGGGAGTCCCTGTTAATGGTGGGGTTGCCCGCTCTGGTGGCCCTGGCACTGGGATTGGTGCTGTTCTGGCGCGTCCGCGGGCCGCTGCGCGGCTTGCAGCAGCAGGTGATGCAATTCAAGGATGACCCGGAGGCCCGGGTCCACCCACCGCTGAGTCAGCGCCGGGACGAATTTGGTGATGTGGCCCGCAGCTTCAATCACATGGCCGAACAGGTGTCGGCCATGCTGACCACCCAGCGCCAGCTCCTCAATGACATGTCCCACGAGTTGCGTACGCCTCTCAGTCGTCTGGCGGTGGCCCTGGAAAGCCAGATGGACGAGCAAGCCCTGCGGCAACGGGTGGCCAGGGAGCTGATCCAGATGCGCACCCTGGTGAACGATACCCTGGCCCTGGGATGGCAGGACACGGAGTCCGATGACACCGGGCAGGAGTCAATCTCGTTGTTGGCATTGTGGGATGTGGTGAGCGATAACGCCGCTTTCGAAAGTGATTGGCATCCCTCCCGCTTCCCCTGTGACTTGCCTGTCGACGCCCAGGTCCGCGGCAATCTGAATGCCCTGGCCCAGGTACTGGAAAACCTGGTGCGGAACGCGGTGCGCTATTCTCCCGCCCAGGGAAGTGTGTCCCTCTGCGGCGCCAGGGAAGGCATGTGGTGGCACCTGTGGGTGACCGATCAGGGGCCCGGTGTACCTGCGGAGCGGCTGGAAGATATCTTCGCGCCTTTCGTCCGGCTGGACAGTGCCCGTGCCGGCAACAGTGGTTTCGGTCTGGGGTTGAGCATTGCCCGCCGTGCGGTGCAGCGCCTGGGCGGCCAGCTATGGGCCGAAAACGTGAGTCCAGGTCTGCGGATCCACCTGCGCCTGCCGGCGGCTGTATAGTTTGTAAATCTTCTTTATCTGCAAATAAGAATCAATATCATCACTTGCCGTGAAGCATGTTCATTCATGTTTATGCGGCTCTGGCCGTGTTCGGGGGATCCGTCTCTGTTTGAGCGTCCGGTCCTGTTGTCGAGATGATTGAGGAGATAAGGAAGATGGGAATGCGTTTGGGGAACCTGGGGTTACTGCTGGTGGCGACTAGCGGAATGGCCTGGGCAGAGCAGGGGAGCCATGAACTGGGGCAGATTTCCGTGACTGCCGGTGGCTTCGCTCAGCAAGTGGAAGATGCGCCGGCTTCCATCAGCGTGATTAACCGGGAGCAGATTGAGCAGCGCTACTACAAGGATGCCACCGATGCCCTGCGCGATATTCCCGGGGTGATTGTTACCGGTGGGGGTTCCGGTGATCGCGGCACGGATATTGTCATGCGCGGTATGCCTTCGGCGTATACCTTGATTCTGGTGGATGGCAAACGGGTTTCCAGTCGCGAAACCCGTCCCAACGGCAGTGCCGGTTTCGAGCAGGACTGGCTGCCGCCCCTGCAAAGTATCGAGCGGATTGAGGTGGTGCGCGGTCCCATGTCCACCCTTTACGGATCCGATGCCATTGGCGGGGTGATCAATGTGATTACCCGCAAGGTGGCCGACGAGTGGGGAGGCGCCGTTCAGCTGGACACCATTATTCAGGATGACTCCCGCTCCGGCGACATCAAGCAGGGTAATTTCAGCCTCACCGGTCCTCTCAAGGACGGCCTGGTCGGTTTGCAGCTTTATGGTCGCTTCCAGGATCGGGAAGAAGATTTGTTTGAAAACGGTTTTGAAGAAAAAAACCTGAAAAATCTGACTGCCAAATTGTCGGTGACACTCAGCAAGGATCACGACGTCGTGCTGGAGGCCAGCCAGGTGGACCAGCGGCGCCGCTCTCTGATCGGCTACAGTGCCCAGGCGACCGGCTGCCGGGGTGGGTGTACCGATTCCGACAACCGCAGTACCCGCGAAGCTTTTTCATTGAGCCATACTGGACGCTGGGCAATCGGTACCTCAGACACCTACGTGCAACGGGAAAGGGCGGAAAACGAGAGCCGCGAGATGGTGATTACCAACACCTCTGCCAAGACGTCACTGGTGATGCCGCTGGGGGATCACCGGCTAACACTGGGCGCGGACTTTATCGAGGAAGCGCTCTCCGACAAGACCTCCAACCGGATTTCCGACCGCACCCGAATTGATACCGCCAAGTACGCACTGTTTGCGGAAGACGAATGGATGCTCACGGATACCTTCGCGCTTACCGCCGGGGCACGGATGGATGACGATGATGACTTTGGTAGCCACTTCAGCCCGCGTCTTTATGGCGTGTGGGGGTTCAGTCCCCGCTGGACCCTGAAAGGCGGTGTCTCCACCGGCTTCCGGTCTCCCTCGTTGCGAGAGATTACTCCGGATTGGGGACAGGTGAGCCGCGGTGGCAATATCTATGGTAACCCGGATCTGGAGCCGGAAACGTCCGTGAACAAGGAGCTGGGGCTGTACTTCAACGCCGGCCGGGACCTTCAGGCCAATGTCACAGTTTTCCATAACGACTTTGAAGACAAGATTACCCGCATCGCCTGTCCGATCGAGATCTGCACTGATGGCCCCAACCAGTTCGGTTCCGACCCCACCTATCGGGTCAATGTGGATGAAGCGGTAACCCAGGGTGTGGAAGCTGCCCTGTCGACCACGTTCTACCGGGTGCTGTCCCTGAACCTGAGTTATACCTATACGGATTCCGAGCAAAAATCCGGCGAGTACAAGGGCGAGCCCCTCAACCAACTGCCAGAGCATCTGGCCAGTCTGCAGGCCAACTGGCAGGCCACGGACACGGTTTCTCCCTGGCTGACGGTGCGCTACCGGGGTAAGGAAAGCCAGCCGACCACCGGCCCATCCAGCAGTGCGATCATCGCCCCATCCAATACCCTGGTGGATGCGGGGGTAGGGTTCCGTCTCTCACCCCAGGCGAAGCTGAATACCGGTATCTACAATCTGGCCGACAAGAAAATCTTCGAGGATGAGTACGGTTATGTGGAAGATGGTCGGCGTTACTGGCTCGGGGTAACGGTGAATTTCTAAAAGCGTGTGGAAGAAAAAACGCCGGCATTTGCCGGCGTTTTTTTTAAGTCTCAGTATTAGAGCTTTTCCTGAAGCGTGGCGCGGAAGTCTGCATCATGCTGCGCCAGGCGAACGATCTGATTGTATCTTTCCAGTTCGAGCCCGTTCTCTTCCACGGCTTCTACCATTTTCTGCTGGGCTTCCTGCTGCACCTTCATGGCCTTTTGGGGCTCATCCTTGCTGGCTTGCAGTTTCCGGGAATAAGTCTGCTGGATCCCTGCCATCTCTTTCTGGGTGGCAATAAAGGCATCAAGATCCGCATCGGAAAATTCAGACGCATCCGGCAGATTCTGTGGCGTCTGCATGGTCTGGGTTTGCGGTGCGTTTTGCTGGGGAGTGGCGGGGTTTCCGGGCTGTTGGGCCGTGGCGGTGGCGGTCAGGGCGCCGGAAAACAGCAGTGCGGCCAGGGTGATCATTGGCTTTTTCATGGAATCAGTCTCCTTCGCATATTCATGCCCCCGAATAAAAATCAGAAGGCCGTTTCTGTGTCATAACGTCTTGCATCGTCGCGAGTGACACATGCAAGGTCGGACATGATTGAGAGCAGCCGTTCCGCCGTTTTTGTTAAGTTATGTAAATCTGCGTGGTGGTAGACGTCACTTGAGTCATCAGATCAGACCGGCAAACCGGATCCGGCGTGTAACCCTTTCATTTTTCCGCTGTGACAGTTTCAATGGGTAAGCGGGGCTATTCCCCGCGGTGGGACTGATAAGAAAAACCAAGGAGAGCTGAATGTTGAAACAATCCGGAATTTTTCGTGGAACGCTTGCAGCGGGTTTGCTGTTAGCCGGTACTGCGGCACAGGCGGAGTTCTACACCGGTGCCCAGGTGAATATGCTGAACATCGATCGTGGTTCGGTGAGCAACGTGACTCTGACAGGGCTGACAGTGCGGGGAGGCATGGTTCTGCATGAACTGATCAGTGCCGAGGTCCATGCGGGCAAGGCCTTCGGTGATGATTCCTATCGGGGGGTGGAGGTGGAAAATGATTTTCACTACGGCGTCTATGCCCGACTGACGCCGCCCGTAGCCGGTGCAGTTCGCCCGTATCTGATCGGTGGCTACAGCTACGTGGAGAATGACTTCAACGGCGAAACCCTGCGTGACGACGGCGCTTCCTATGGCGGCGGTTTTGATCTGGGTATGGAAGAGCACATCAGCATGAGCCTGGAGTATCTGCGCCTGGTGGATAATGACTTTGGCTCCCAGGAGCTGATCGGTCTGGGCTTGAACTACCGGTTCTGACCCGCAGAATCACTGTCACCGGGGGAGGGCAGCTGAGTCGCTCCCGGTGACAGGTTGGTTCGCGAGGCATATGTCGGAATGTTATAAAAGTATCACCATATATTCCTTTATCTTCTTCGCTGAAACCCTATCATGGCACTCGCAATTCCTGTTTTGAGGTGCTGTAGATCATGGGTAGTGCACAGCTTATTACACGTTTCGGAGACAACTCCGCCGGCCTGTCCAAAGAGGCCCTGGCGGAGCTGAATCGTGTCTATGGTCCGTTGAATTTTGAGGAACGTATCGCCCGGGTATTCGAGGATTTTTCTCCCGAACGGATCATGGTGACCTCTTCCTTCGCGGCGACCTCTGCCTATTTTCTGCACATCATCTCCACGATTCGTCCTGATCAGCCGGTGCATTTCATTGATACCGGCTACCACTTCGAGGAAACCCTCAAGTACAAGGACTACCTGATTGACCGCTTCGGCCTGACCGTCATCGACGTGACGCCGGACCCGGATCACCACCAGGTGTCCCTGGAAAACCGCATGTGGGAATCCGATCCGGACCTGTGCTGCCAGGTGAACAAGGTGAACCCGCTGGACGAGGCCAAGGAAAACTACGACCTGTGGATTTCCAGCCTGATGGGCTGGCAGACCGAGCATCGGGCGGGCCTGCAGGTATTCGAAGAGCGTGGCGGGATGATCAAGTTCAACCCCATGATCGACGTGACCAAGGAACAGCGTGACAGCTACATCGCGGAGCATGATCTGCCGTTCCACCCGCTGGTGGCGGAAGGCTACAACTCCATCGGCTGCAGCCACTGTACCTTCAAGGGCGAAGGCCGCGAAGGCCGATGGAAAGGCCAGCAGAAGACCGAGTGTGGTCTTCACCTTTAAGCCATAGCAAAGCCACACAAAACGGGCGCTTGATGCGCCCGTTTTTTTGTCCGGTCGACCCTTTCCCCATTGTTGAGTAGGCTTTCAGTGTCTCCCTCTGTCTGCCAGCCCATGAAGCGACAATACCCGAAAAGACGCTTTCTCCTGATAGGGGGGTTGCTTGCTTCGCTACTGATGCTGGCGGCCCTGCAATGGTGGCCGCTGCCTGAGCGGCTGGATAACACGCCCTACGCCACCTTGATGCTGGATCGCCACGGCCGTCTGCTGGATGCCCGGATTGCCGAGGATCAGCAGTGGCGTTTCGTGCCCGTGGCACAGCTGCCGGACAAATACGAACAGGCACTGCTGTTGTTCGAAGACAAGCGCTTTTACCGGCACCCGGGCATTGATCCGCTGGCCATCGCCCGGGCCATGCGCCTGAACCTGGAAGCGGGAAGGGTGGTCAGCGGAGGTTCCACCCTGAGCATGCAGCTGGCCCGGCTGCTGCGTGACGATCCGCCGCGGACTCTCACCGAAAAAGCCCGTGAGGCGCTACTGGCATTGCAGCTGGAGTGGCACTTCAGCAAGCCGGAGATCCTTGTCCATTACGCCAGCCGGGCTCCCTTCGGTGGCAATATAGTCGGCTTGCGTGCCGCATCCTGGCGTTATTTTGGCCGCGAACCCGGAGCCTTGAGCTGGGCGGAGGCGGCCCTGCTGGCAGTGCTACCCAATTCGCCTTCGCTGATTCATCCCGGGCGCAATCGGGAGCGGCTACTGGCCAAACGTGATGCCCTGCTGCAACAACTCCACCGCCAGGGTGCCATGGCTGAGGCAGACCTGCGCCTGGCGCTGATGGAGCCGTTACCTGCCGCGCCCAGACCTCTGGCGGGGCTGGCTCCTCACTTGCTCAACACCCTCTCGAAGACGTCCACGCAACGGCTACTGACCACAACGCTGGATGCGGATCTTCAGCGGCGGGTTCAGGAATTGGCCCGGCAACATGGTCGGCGGCTGGCCCGCGATGGGGTGCATAACGTGGCGGTGGTGGTCATTGATCATCAGCAACGACAGACCCGCGCTTATGTGGGCAATGTCTCCCATGGGGACCCTGTGGAGTACGGCGCCGCCGTGGACATCGCCAGTGCCCCCCGTTCCACCGGCAGTGTGCTCAAACCCTTGTTGTACGGCTTGATGCTGGATGACGGGCGCCTGCTACCCGGCACCCTGGTGGCGGATCTGCCTACGAACTACGGTGGTTTCAGCCCGGAAAACTTTGACCATGGTTATCGGGGCGCTGTGCCAGCCCATCAAGCCCTTAGCCAGTCGCTGAACATTCCTGCGGTACGTATGTTGAAAGACTACGGGTTGGGCCGCTTTCATAGCGAACTCCAGCGCCTGGGCATGACCACCCTGTTTCGCAGCGCTGAAGACTATGGACTCACCCTGATTCTCGGTGGTGCAGAAGGGCGCCTGGACGAGCTCACCGCCATTTATGCGCAGATGATGGCGAGCGCCAGCGGGCTACCGGCAGAATCGGTGAGAACACTGGCAGAGCAACAAATCGCCACGGCACCGGGGATGGCACTGAGCCCCGGTGCTGCCTGGCTTACCCTGGAGGCCATGCGGGAGGTTGCCAGACCAGGCACGGCACAGCAGTGGCGACTGTTCACCTCCAGCCAGTCAATTGCCTGGAAATCCGGCACCAGCTATGGACTGCGTGATGCCTGGGCCATCGGCAGTAATGGGCAATATACGGTGGGTGTCTGGGCGGGCAACGGCAATGGTGAGCCGGCGCCATCACTCGGGGGCGCGGCGACGGCGGCACCACTGATGCTGGATGTGTTCAGCCTGCTGGGGACTGCGTCCTGGCCACAGCCGCCATTGGATGAGCTGAAAACCGTGCAGGTTTGTGCCGATGATGGCTACCTGGCAGGGGGCCGGTGTGAGACCGCGGACCAGTGGGCTCCGCGGCAGAGCCATTTTCAGACTGTCACGCCACACCATATCCGCGTGCACCTGGATGCCAATGGCCAACGGGTGCACAGTCAGTGTGAATCAGTGAGTCAGATGCAGCATCGAGACTGGTTCGTGCTGCCACCCGCCCAGGCCTGGTTCTATCGCCGCCATCATCCGGAGTATCGGCCCTTGCCGTCCTGGCGGGCGGACTGTGTGGCCGGCGCCCGCGCCATGCAAACCGAGCCGCCCATGGCACTGGTCTACCCCCATGCTGGCACCGCTATCTACATTCCTGTGGAGCTGAATGGTCGTTTGGGACGTGCAGTGTTCCGCGCTGTCCATCAGCGCAGCGAGGCAGAGCTGTTCTGGCACCTGGATGATCGTTTTCTCGGCAAGACCCGTCATTTCCATGAGCAGGCGATCATCGCTGAACCCGGTTGGCATACGCTGACGCTGGTGGATGACCAGGGATTTCGATTAACCCACCGGTTCAAGGTGTTGGGGAAATAAGCGTTTTAACGCTACATGCGACGGCGCCATATTAGTTTTTTGACTGATTTTTCAGGTAAACAATAAACGCCACAAGGGCAATGCTGCTGAGGAACAGTACGAAAGCGGTAATCAATTGTTCCAGTGTCATGGGGCAGGTCTCCAGTCCGTTATCTCGACAATATCACGACACCATCGCCTTTACTGAATAGGTGCCGGTGTCGTGATTTGGATCAATGTTTCCTGCCGGGTTCGTCCCTGTGAACTGCTCTACTCGATGCCGCAGAGTAACTGCGCTGTCCTGTCCCAGCCCAGGCAACCATCGGTGATGGACAGGCCGTACTGGAGGGGCTTTTTCAGCGGTTGTTTGCCATCCTGCAGGTGACTTTCCAGCATGATTCCGGCGATATGCTTTTGCCCGTTGCGGCGTTGTGCAAGCAGATCCTGCAGTACTTCCGGCTGTTTGAGCGGGTCTTTGCCACTGTTGGCGTGGCTGCAGTCGATGATCAGTCGTGGGTTGCGGCCTTTCGCCTGCAAGGCATTGACGGCACTGCGAATATTTTCTGCATCGTAATTGGGGCCATGATGCCCACCGCGAAGCACCAGGTGCGTATCCAGGTTGCCGGCGGTTTGCAGCAACGCACTGTGACCGTTGTGGTCTATGCCTAGGTGCGTGTGGGGATGCTCGGCGGCGCCCATGGCGTCACTGGCCACATCGATACTGCCGTCAGTACCGTTCTTGAAACCTACGGGCATGGGCAAGCCGCTGACCATCTCCCGGTGGATCTGGGATTCGGTGGTGCGGGCGCCAATGGCCGCCCAGCTGAGCAGGTCGCCCAGGTAGTCGGCGGCCATGGGATGCAACAGTTCCGTGGCCAGGGGCAGACCCTGCCGTGCCAGGTCCAGAAACAGATGGCGAGACACGTTCAGCCCGGTGCCGATGTCGTTGCTACCGTCCAGGTGCGGATCGTAAAGCAGACCTTTCCAGCCCACCGTGGTGCGGGGTTTCTCCACGTAGGCACGCATTACCAGGAATATCCTGTCGTCCAGCTGACGGGACAGTTCGCTGAGGCGATGGCCGTATTCCAGGGCGGATTTCGGGTCATGGAGCGAGCAGGGACCGGTGATCACTAAAAGGCGGTCGTCTTCGCCGTTGAGAATATCGCGTACGGTCTGTCGATGGGTCTGGATCTGTGCCGCCAGCTGGGCGTCCACCGGCAGGCGCTCGCGCATTGCGCTGGGGGAGGGCAGTGGCACGCTGCGGCGCGAACGGGGGTCGGCGGGGCTGGCGATGTGGCTCTGTGTCTGTTGCATGGTCGTTCCTTAACGTTCTGTGCGCATTATCGTCGCGCGTGATTCGATCGTAGTGTTCGCTGGAGCGGGTGCTGCCACTGGCTAAATCGCGATGCTTTAAGGTGCTGGCTATATCGATACATGCTGTTTGTCCTCTGCGGTGCTGTTGTCTGGGCAATAAAAAACCCCGGGCGGGATACCGACCGGGGTTTTCGTGTTTCGGCAGGCGTCCCGTAGCGGGCGCGCCTGGGTATAAGTCAGGCGCGCGAGCGGCTAAACCAATACCCGTAATAGAAGGCAGCGGGCACAACGGTGCCGACCGTTTTGCGGTCTGCAGGCATGCTGTGATTGTGGCGGGCTGCGTTCATGATGAAATCTCGTTGAGTTCAGCTTTCAAGCCTAGCGATGACCCCTGCCAGAAGCAAGGGGGCGAGCCTCTCTCCGTGATAGGAGGTCAATATGCCGGGCCGGGATGACAGGGGCGTGACAGGGCAAAAAAATGCCCACCGAAGTGGGCAAGGAAGGTGGAGACAATCAAGGAGAAAACAGAATCAGAAGATATCGGCCTTGCCGATGGCGTTGGTGATGACCTGGGCAAAGTGGCCGGCCCCTTTTTCCAGGCCCTTGAAGCCGCCGGTGTTGAAGCTAACGGTGTTGCCCTGCCAGATAATCGCTTGCTGGTCCACGTCCCACAGGTCCAGCCGAACCACATAGATGTCCTCATTGACGAAAAAGTCATCGCTGAACACCTGGGGGCGCATGGTCATGGTGCCGGCGATCGGGACGGCCGCGCCCGGGTCGCCTTTGACCTCAAGGGTTTCGCTGCGCTGTTCTTCCAGGTGGATCGCCAGGGCACTGTCGAAGCCGTTTTCTTGCATGCGTTCTGCCAGATAGTCGCGGCTTTTGCCTTCGATGCCTTTGTCACCAAAGACCGTATGGGCGGCGGTGGCCTTGATGCCTTGCTCGGCAAACCTGGCAACGATGGCGTTTTCCAGGTGACCACGCAGTTCGTGCTCAACGAGGACCCCCACCACCAATGACTGGTAGGGACCCTGTGGGTCTTTTTCTACGCCGGTCTGGGTGTTGACCACACGGGTATCGTGGTAGCCGGAGGCACAGGCCATGAGCAGCACAGCGAGCAGGGCCACCATGGCGAATTGCAGTTTTCTCATCGTTCCATCCTCATTCTGGTTGGCAGGCCACTGGGGAGCAGCCTGCGGTGTCCTTTGTCGTCTCAGAAGTTGTAGGTGGTGCTCAGGGACAGGTAATCCCGGTCGTTGACCACGCTATAGCTGGCATCGTTATAGGTGGTGTAGGACAGGTCCGCGCTGAGCTTCTTGTAGCCCATGCCGATACCCAGGCCCAGGCTGCGCTGGTCTTCCTGAAGGGCGTCATCACTGGAGTAGCCTTCTACACCGTGCTGCAGGGTCAGTGACGGAGTCAGTGTCACCGGGCCAATGGCATTGGCATAGGTGGATTTCAGCGTCAGTTGGTAGCCCCAGCTAAAGTCAGTCACATAGCCGTCCTCGCCCAGATCACCGACACCGAAGTTGGTGTGGCGGCGAAAACGCATGTCTTCCTGGTCCGGCAAATCCTGAATGAATTCCGAGCCGACCTGGGCAGAAACGATGGTTTTCTGGGCGCCCAGTACTTTGGGGATAACCGTGGTAAAGGTGAATTCGGCACGCTGAATATCGAATTCCTTGAAACCGGTGACGTCGTTGCCGGAGCCGTAGACGTAGTCAATGGTGTCCTGGGGAACGGTGGCAAACCCCTGTGCGGCGGCTGCCGGTACGCCATTGGCTTCCAGCACCCGCGAGGTAGTCAGATCCGGCGTGTTGATCTGGACCGGCATATCCGGCAGGTAGCTCAGGTTCATGGCCAGGTTGCCGATCCCTTCGAAGGTCTTGTCGGCGGTGAGGCCGATCACCTGAATGTCTTCCGGGTATTCATAGAAGTAGGCGATGTCGTTGCCGGCGGTAATCCCCTGCGCAAGCGGGCTGTCTTCCTTGGTCACCGAATAGATCGGCAGACGCATGTGATAGTTCAGGAAGTAGGCGCCCACCTTGGCCTTGGATTTCGGGAAGGCATAGTCGAATTTCAGCCCGTACTGACCGCCATCATCCGGCTCTTTTTCGTCTCGACGTGGAATGTAGAGACCGTTTTCAAAGGCGGTTTTGTTGGGAATGATGACGGAGCTGGAGAAGGTGGCATCACACCCGACGGCGGTGTTGTCGAGCGTGGAGAAAAAGGTGCCGCAGCCATCCAGGTTCGCTGCCCGCCACTCATACTGGTAGAAGGATTTCATGGAGAGCCGGTCGGTAAACTGGTAGTCGGCGGTCACCATGCCAGCGGGTTTGAGGAACTCGGTGTACTCGGCACCGGGGCGATGCAGGGCTGCCAGGTCAATGGCGTTCAGCGCACTGAGGGAGCCCCGGGAATAGAGGCTACGCCCCCACAGTAGCGTCTGACGACCCGCCTTCAGCTTCAGAGGCTGTTCATTGACCTGAAAGGTGCCGTGGACAAAGACATCCTGAAAGGTGGCTCCCTGGAATTTGGAGTTGCGATCAAAGCCGTCGTCGCTGAGCGGCTCGCCACCGACAAATTCATTGGGGAAGTTGCCGTGGGGGACATCCTTCTCTTTCTGCACATAGTCGTACCAGCCCTTGGCACGCACAAATAGGCCGTAGTTCCTGTACTGCAGGTTGACGTCGCCCACTGCCTTGGCGACGGCAGACACCACTTCGCCACCATCATAGTTCAGGTTGCCGTCGTCGGAGACGGCGGAACTGGAGGTGCCGCCGGGCGTATCACCGGCAAACAGGTTTTCCTTGCGGGCAGACTCCATACGGGAAATCGCGCCCACGGACGCTTTCAGGTTCCATTTGAGACTGATGTCGTCATTGATTTGTTTTTCGCCAGCCATGGCCGGGGCTGCGGCTGTCAGCAGGCCCAGAGCCAGGGCACTGCTGCAGCCGACAGCGATCGCTTTGCTTCGCATTATTTTGCTCTCCCACTACCCGGTGATGAGCCGGGTAGAAATTCCGTTTGTTGTTGTGAACGTTGTTGTAGCGCACTTGTTGTCACGCCCGGTCCCATCGGGCGTTAAAATCCTGACTCTCGCCTTTTGTTTTTTTGAACCATTATTTCAAAAAGCGATACGTCGGATTCAATTCATACATACCGACGGGTATGTGGTCAAGACAGACCAACGTCGAAGTTGAAGGGAAATAGGGAGCGAAGAGCCTGTTTCTGGAATAAAGGCGTTAGGTTTTATGGGGTTTTCGTGATCCAAGACCAGGAGAAAGAAACGATATTAAAGTTGATGTTTACCTTTCTCGGTGATTCGTTACCCAGGGTAACAAATAAAAGAAGATTTCATTTTAGTTTTATTTGTGAGCGTTGACACATTTGCTAAAGAATTCCATCGCAGAAAACACAGTAAGGTTTGTCCCGGCAGTGGACCCTGATCATGAAGACAAAAAAAGGGCGCCGTGTGGCGCCCTGAAGGGGAAGTCAGAGACAGCAATCAGAACACTTCGAACAGGCCAGCGGCACCCATGCCGCCGCCAATGCACATGGTCACCACCACATATTTCACGCCCCGGCGCTTGCCTTCGATCAGGGCGTGGCCGGTCATGCGGGCACCGGACATGCCGTAGGGGTGGCCGATGGAAATGGCGCCGCCGTTCACGTTGTATTTTTCCGGGTCGATACCCAACCGGTCGCGGCTGTACAGGCACTGGCTGGCAAAGGCTTCATTCAGTTCCCAGATACCGATGTCATCAATGGTCAGTCCAAAGCGCTTGAGCAACTTGGGTACGGCGAAAACCGGGCCGATACCCATCTCGTCAGGATCACAGCCGGCCACGGCCATGCCGCGATAAGCGCCCAGCGGTTGCAGGCCCAGTCGCTCGGCTTCCTTCGCTTCCATCAGCACGCAGGCGCTGGCGCCGTCAGACAGCTGGGAAGCGTTACCGGCGGTGATGAAGCCGCCTTCCTGTACCTGCTGTCCCCCTTTGAAGACGGGCTGCAGGGATTGCAGGCCTTCCAGGGTGGTTTGCGGGCGATTGCCTTCGTCTTTGCTCAGGGTAACTTCCTGGTCGGAGATCTCTTTGGTTTCCTTGTTCATCACCTTCATGACGGTAGTCATGGGGACGATCTCGTCGTCGAACTTGCCGGCTTGCTGGGCAGCGGCGGTGCGCATCTGGGACTGGTAGGCGTACTCGTCCTGGGCATCACGGGAAACGCTGTAGCGGTCTGCCACGATCTCGGCGGTTTCCAGCATGGACATGTAGATGTCCGGACGGTGTTGTTTCAGCCAGGGGTCGGCCGCGCGGAAGGTGTTCATCTTGTCGTTCTGCACCAAGGAAATGGACTCCAGCCCGCCGGCCACGGCCACATCCATGTTGTCGACGATGATTTCCTTGGCGGCGGTGGCGATGGCCATCAGGCCGGAGGCGCACTGGCGGTCCATGGACATGCCGGACACCGTGGTGGGAAGACCCGCACGCAGGGCACACTGGCGGGCCACGTTGCCACTGGTGCTGCCCTGCTGCAGGGCGGCGCCCATGATCACGTCCTGGATGGTTTCCGGGTCGATGCCGGCGCGCTCCACGGCGTGCTTGATGGCATGGCCACCCAGGGCCTGGGCCTGGGTGTCGTTGAAGGCGCCCCGGTAGGCTTTACCTATGGGGGTACGGGCGGTGGATACGATGACGGCTTCTCTGCTCATGGCTCTCTCCTGGTCCAGATAAGGGCTGCTGCGGGGGAGGGTGCAGCAGCCTGAAGTGTGTGAGAAGCGAGTGACGAGTACCGAGTTTCGAAAAGCAAAACCGGGTTGCTAACGTGTTCTGGTTTCGCCTTTCGAAACTCGGTACTCGTCACTCGCTACTGTCCTTTAACCCAGCTTGATGCCCTTGGCCTGGGCGGCTTTGGTAAGAATTTTGGTGACATGGTCACCGCCGGCGAGAATTTCCCGGGCGTTGTCCATATTGCCGATCTGCTCGAAATGGGCGGCGACGCCATCCACATTTCGCTCGTCTTCATCCAGATAGACACCTTCGCTTTCCATCAGGCGAACCATGGCGTAGCAGCCGGCACCTGCCAGTACGATGCGGTGGGTCGGTGCTTTGTTACTGCACAGGAACAGCACCGCTGGGGTGATTTCCTTTGGTTCCAGCATGGCCAGGACTTCCGGGGGCATCAGATCTTCGGTCATACGAGTGGCGGCGGTGGGCGCAATGCAGTTGATCTTGATGTCGTATTTTTCCCCTTCGATGCATAGGGTATTCATCAGCCCAGCTACGGCCATCTTGGCGGCGCCGTAGTTGGCCTGACCGAAGTTGCCGTACAGGCCAGAGGTGGAGGTCGTCATGACGATACGGCCATAACCCTGTTCGCGCATGATCGGCCAGACCGCGCGGGTACAGATTTCGGAGCCGGTCAAATGCACGGCGATGACTTTGTCCCAGTCGTCCTGGGTCATTTTCACAAAGCTCTTGTCGCGCAAAATACCGGCATTGTTGATCAGCACATCAATGCGCCCCCAGGTATCCATGGCCTGTTTCACCATGGCGTCGACCTGTTCCGGACTGGACACATCGGCTCCGTTGGCAATGGCCTCGCCGCCGGCGGCCTGGATTTCCGCGACGACCTGCTCGGCCGCCTCGGTGGAGCCGCCGCTGCCATCACGGGCACCACCGAAATCATTAACCACGACTTTGGCCCCCAGACGAGCCAGCTCTAGCGCATGGGATTTTCCCAGGCCGTTACCGGCGCCGGTGACGATGGCTACCTGATTGTCAAAACGGATTGTCATGCTTCTTTCTCCGGATAATTCACATCAAATGCTATTTGTAGGAGCGTCGCTGGCGGCGCGATTCGGGATAGTTGCGAGTCACGAGAAGCGAGTTCCGAAAGTCACAGACAACAGGGTTTTCGCTCCTCGCGACTCAAAACTCGATACCGGTAACCCGGTTATCGCGCCGCGAGCGACGTTATGCGCTTCGCTTACCCTACGGGCCGACCTACGGTCGTTACTCCGCTGCGCTACGTTCCTACAGCGGCCTGTTAAATCAGGCTGGTACAATCGCCAGGCTCAGCCATTCGGCGATCAGGGCGGGTTTGTCCTGGCCTTCGATTTCCACTGTCACACCATGGCGCAGTTGCCATTCGCTCTCTGAGCGTTGCTTCACTTCCAGCAGGGTAAAGGTGCCGCGTACCTTGCTGCCTTCGCGCACCGGGTTCATGAAGCGTACCTTGTCAAAACCGTAGTTGATGCCCATGGCCTGGCCCTTGATGGCAGGCAGCACATCCATGGCCATGGCGGAAAGCAGTGACAGGGACAGAAAACCGTGGGCGATGGTGGTGCCGAAAGGGCTTTCCCTGGCGGCACGCTCCGGATCCGTGTGAATCCATTGAGGATCTTCCGTCAGCTCGGCAAAGCCGTCGATTCTTGGCTGGTCCACGGTTCGCCACTGGGACACACCCAGCACTTCACCGGTCTTGGCTTGCAGGGCTTCAATAGTGATCTGCGATCTGCTCATGGGCTCTCCCTGTTAGGGCGCGGCTGCGCTATCTTTTCAGAATATTGTTTTAAGATCGGGAGTATGGGAGTGGCGTAACTGGCCGTAAAGGGTGAAAAACGGCATGAAGGGCGAGAATTCCGTCACCGGGGTGCGGGAGGGTCAATGGTGGGGCGCGTCGGTTATGTCACTATTTTCCCCTTAAACGGGTCTGCACCGTGATTGAGGAGCACCATGCCAGAACAAAGCGACGCCCTGCTGACCGACCCCCGCGATGCCATTCTTGACGCGGCGGCCCTGTGCTTTATGGAGCGGGGCTTCAATGCCACCAGTATTGACGACATTGCCCGGCGACTTTCTGCCACCAAGGGCATGGTCTATCACTACTTTGATTCCAAGGCGCAGCTATTCTTCGAGATCCACCATCGTGCCATGGACGCGCTTTTTGAAGAGCTGGAACCGGTGGTGAGTTCCGGGTTGCCTGCTTCGGAACGGTTTACCGAGATGGCCCGCTGTTATGTCCGCACCCTGATCCGGACCCAGCCCTACCAGCGTACCGTGTCGGAAGCGGTGCAGATGTTGCTGCGCAGCAGCACCACGGAAGCCCAGCGTGTTCAGCTGGAGCGTCTTCAGGAGCGCCGCCGGCGCTGTGAAGATCTGTTTCTGACCGTCCTGGAAGAAGGCATTGCCAATGGCACCATGCGTGCCGCGCGTCCGAGGATGTCCATCAAGCCGGTCTTCGGTGCCATGAACTCGGTGATCAACTGGTACCAGCCCCGCGATTCGGAAACGCCGGAACAACGGCAGGATGTGGTGGATGAAGTGGTGCTGGTGGCGCTGCGGGGAGTGATGAAAGGCAGTTAACAGTGAATAGTTAACAGTTAACAGCGACGCGCAACAGCGCGTAATGGTTTCAACGCAAAGAGGCCGCGCCCATCCCTTGGGCGCGGCCTCTTACGTTTGATCGCAGCAACACAAGGTTCGCGGCGCTGTTAACTATTCACTGTTAACTGTTCACTTATTTCCCGCCTCCCAAGAATCTCGCAAATCGCTCCCGTGTGTCCTCGCTGAACATCCTCTCCGCAAACAGCGCGCTTTCCTTTTCGATCTGTGTCTTGATGGCTTCATGGCTGTGACGCAGTAGTTGCTTCGTCATGGCCATGGCTGGTGGAGATTTCTCTGCCAGTCGCTGGGCCAGAGCCTGGGCGGTGGGCTCCAGTTCGTCAGGGGTGACCCGGTAGGCGACCAGGCCGCAGCGCTCCGCTTCCTCTGCTGTCAGGGTATCGCCGGCCAGCAGCAGGCGGTTGGCATTCTGGCGACCGATCAAGGCAGGAAGCAGCAGGCTGGAGCCGGCTTCCGGGACCAGGCCCAGATTGATAAAGGCAGTCTGGAAACGGGCATCGTCGGCGGCCACCACCAGGTCCGCATGGAGCAGCAGGGTGGTGCCGATACCGGTGGCATTGCCCTGCACGCCAATCACCACAGGTTTGTCCAGGGCCATCAGGGCGTGAACCAGCACCATGGCCGGGCTGAGCTTGCCGCTATCCCGGCTGGCCGGGTCCGCATTGAGAAAATCGCCGATATCGTTGCCGGCACACCAGGCCCGACCATTGCCGGTGAGCAGTAGCACGTGCAGATCGTCCCGCTTTGCCAGATGTTCGACGCCTCGGGTCAGGTCCTGGTACATGCTGGCGGTCATGGCGTTGAGCTTGGCAGCCCGGTCCAGCACCAGATGCAGCACGGCACCCTGTTCCCGGGCCTGGACGCAGCCGCTGGTGAGAGTCAGATCGGTCATGGAAGTCTCCGGCAAGTGGGGAAGCTACCGAAGATATCGAAACAGCATTTCGAATAATAGCCAAATCGTCATGCATCATATTCATTCTGCCAGATTCAAAATATCAATTTCACTAACTCGCGGGCCTGCACTAGGCTGGGGTCATTGCGAATTGCTCTCTTGCCCGTTGTAAGGATTCCACATGGCCCAGTTCTATCTTGTCCGCCACGGACAGGCATCGTTCGGCACCGATAACTATGACCGTCTCTCCGAGCTTGGCCACCAGCAGGCCCGGTGGCTTGGCGAGTATTTTGCCGAACGGGATATGGGTTTCGATGCGCTGGTTTCCGGCGATCTGGTGCGTCACCGGGAAACCGGTGCCGGTATCTGCGAAGGCCTTGGCGTGGCGCTGCCGGAAGATATTCATGCCGGACTGAATGAATTCGACTTTCAATCCATTGTGGATGCCTACCTGACGCAGTTCCCGGAACAGGCACCTGCGGAGGGCGCGCCGGTGGCGGCGTTCTACAAGGCACTGAAAACGGCCATGAAGCATTGGCGCCTGGACGAGCTGAGCGGCGATCTGCCGGAAAGCTGGCAACATTTTTCCGACCGGGTGCTGGCGGCGCGTCACCATATCCAGCAACAGTACAGCGACAAAGATCGCATTCTCATCGTCAGTTCCGGCGGTGCCATGGCCATGTTTCTC